>CANKBT010000066.1 GCA_947479995.1 Frankiaceae bacterium
GGCGGCGACCTCGGCCGCCAGCGCCTCGACCCGGGCGGCCAGCGCCGCGTCGTCGAGCGCGGCGACCGGGTCGACCCCGCGCTCGCGGCCCACCAGGGACGCCAGCCGAGCGAGCGGGTCGCGGTGGCCGGCGTCGAGCGCCCGGTCGGCCGTGGCGTCGAGGTCGAGGCGGGCGCCGACCTCCGCCGGCACCACCTCGCGCGCGACGCCCGCGGCCCGCACGACGAGCGGGCGGTCGTACGTCGGGGCGAGCCGCTCCTGCAGCGCACCGCGCAGGTCGTCCTCGCCGAGCCCGCCGACGTCGACGACGCCGACCCGCACGCCGGGGAGCGCCTCGTCCTGCTGCACGGCGACGAGCGCGCCGAGCGCCGCGACGACGAGCAGCACGAGGCCGAGCAGCCCCAGCAGCAGCGGGCGCCGGTGCGCGGCGAGCGCGCGGGGGGACAGCGCACGGGGGGTCAGGGCGGGCACCCGCTGACTCTGCCCCGGCCGCCGCCCGTCAGCCCACCCGGCCCCGCCGTCGTCACCGCATCGTCACCGGCCGGCCGGCGCGGCGGGCGCCCACAGGAGCGGGCGCCTCAGAGGCCGGCCGCGACCCGCCGGCGGCGCGTCGACAGCGGCAGCACGAGCGGGGTGCCGGCGACCGGGTCGACGACGACCCGGGCGCGCAGGCCGAAGACCTCCTGCAGGAGGTCCTCGTCGACGACCTCCTCGGGCGGGCCCTCGCGGTGCACGACGCCGTCCTTCATGGCGATGACGTGGTCGGCGTAGCGGCAGGCCTGGTTGAGGTCGTGCAGCACCATGACGACCGTGCGGCCGTCGCGGGCGTTGAGGTCGGCGACCAGGTCGAGCACCTCCACCTGGTGCGCGAGGTCGAGGTAGGTCGTCGGCTCGTCGAGCAGCAGCAGGTCGGTGCCCTGCGCGAGCGTCATGGCGATCCACACGCGCTGGCGCTGGCCGCCGGACAGCTCGTCGACCGTGCGGTCGGCCAGCGCGCGGGTGCCGGTGCGGTCGAGGGCCTCCAGCACGGCCTGCTCGTCGGCGCTCGACCACTGGGCGTACCACCGCTGGTGCGGGGTGCGGCCGCGGCCGACGAGGTCGCCGACGGTGAGGCCCTCGGGCGCGGTCGGCGATTGCGGGAGCAGGCCGAGCACCGTGGCCACCTCGCGCGTGGGCAGCTCGGCGATGGCCCGGCCGTCGAGCAGCACCCGGCCGGCCCGCGGCTCGAGGAGGCGGGCCAGGCCGCGCAGCAGCGTCGACTTGCCGCAGGCGTTGGCGCCGACGACCGCCGTCACCCGGCCGTCGGGCACGTCGACCGTGAGGTCGCGGACGACCCGCCGGTCGCCGTACGCCAGGTCGAGCCCCTCGGCGCGCAGGCGGGTCATGCGGGTCCTCCTCGGTGCGCCCGGGCCAGCAGCCAGAGCAGGAACGGGGCGCCGAGCACGGCGGTGACGACGCCGACGGGCAGCTCGGTCGGGGCGAGCAGGCGGCGCGCGGCCACGTCGGCGGCGACGACGAGCAGCGCGCCGACGAGCGTCGAGGTGACGAGGGGCAGGCCGGGCGTGCGGGCCAGCCGGACGGCCAGCTGCGGGGCGGCGAGCGCGACGAAGGCGATCGGGCCGGCCGCGGCCGTGGCGAAGGCGGCCACCGCGACGCCGACGAGCAGCAGGCCGGTGCGGGCGCGGTCGGTGCGCACGCCGAGCCCGCGGGCGGTGTCGTCGCCGAACTGCAGGGCCGTCACGGCGCGGGTCAGGGCCAGCGCGAGCGGCAGCAGCACCAGCACGGCCAGCCCGACCGTGCGCACCTGCTCCCAGGTGGCGCTCGACAGGCTGCCGGTCAGCCAGAGCGTCGCCTGCTGCGCCTGCACCAGCTCGGCGCGCAGCACGAGGTAGCTGATGACCGCCTGCAGCGCGTACGTCGTGCCGATGCCGACCAGCACGAGCCGGGTGCCGCTGACCCCGCGCTGGTGCGCCAGCAGGTAGACCGCGAGGGCCGTGCCGAGGCCGCCGAGCAGCGCGGCCGTCGCGACGCCCGGCCCGCCGGGGGCGGCCCCGAGCACGATGACGCCGACCGCCCCGGCGGCCGCGCCGGCGGTGACGCCGAGGACGTCGGGGCTGGCGAGCGGGTTGCGGGCGACCGCCTGCGTCAGCGCGCCGGACAGGCCGAGCGCCGCGCCGACCAGCAGCCCGCAGACGACGCGCGGGAGCCGCAGCTCGCGCACGACGACGTCGCTGCTGCCCTCCCCGGCACCGACCAGCGACCGGGCGACGTCGGCCAGCGGCACGGGGAACTCGCCGACCGACAGCGCGAGCAGCACGGCGGCGACGAGCAGGGCCACGAGCACCACGGCGACGGCGACGGCGCGGGGGCGCACGACCACCGAGACCGGCCCGCACCGCAGGGCGCGGCTGTCGCCGCCGGGGCGGCGCACGTAGGCGCTCCGGGGCGCGGGGTGCGCCGAGGTGGCGGTCACAGCGACGGCAGCCGGGTGCGGCGGACGAGCAGCACGAGCACCGGCGCGCCGACGAGCGCCGTGACGACGCCGACCTGCAGCTCCCCCGGCCGGTCCACCACGCGGCCGAGCACGTCGGAGGCGAGCAGCAGCAGCGGCCCGAGCACGACCGACCACGCGAGCACCCAGCGCGTGTCGGGGCCGGTGAACGCGCGGGCGACGTGCGGCACGACCAGGCCGACGAAGACGACCGGGCCGCACAGCGCGGTGGCCGAGCCGACGAGCAGCACCGTCGCGAGCGCGGTGAGCAGGCGGGTGCGGGCGACGTGCGCGCCCAGGCCGCGCGCGACGTCGTCGCCGAGGGCGAGCAGGTCGAGCGGCCGCACGACGGCGACGGCCAGCAGGCCCCCGGCGACGAGCAGCGGGGCGGCGCCCGCCAGCAGGTCGAGGTCGCGGCCGGCGAGCGCGCCGACCTCCCAGAAGCGGTACTGGTCGAGGGTCGAGGCGTCGAGCAGGACCACCGCGCGGACCAGGCCGAGGAGCAGGAAGCTCATCGCCACGCCCGCGAGCGCCAGGCTGGCCGGCGTGGCCGAGGCCCGCCCGCGGGTGCCGAGCACGTAGACGACGGCCCCGGCGACGGCCGCGCCGACGACGGCGAGCACCGCCGTCTGCCACGGGGCGTCGAGCCCGACGCGGAAGCCGAGCACGGCCGCCAGGGCGGCGCCGGCCGACAGCCCGAGCACTCCCGGGTCGGCGACCGGGTTGCGGGTCAGCCCCTGCATGAGCACGCCCGCCGCGCCGAGGGCGGCGCCGACGACGAGGCCGAGCACGGTCCGCGGCACGCGCAGGGTGCGCACGACCGTGGCGTCGTCGCCCCCGCTGCCGTCGCGCAGCGCGTCGAGCACCGTGCCGAGCGCGATGGTGCGGGCGCCGACGCCGATGCTCAGCAGCACGACGACGACGAGCAGCGCCAGGGCGACGAGCAGGCCGACGGGCCGCAGCAGCCGCCGCCCGTCGGCGGGGGGCGCGACGGCCGCGACGGGCGCGACCGGGGCGGTCGTGGGCACGCGGCTCCCCTCGCAGCGCAGGTCAGGTAAGGCTGACCTTACACTCGGCGCATGACCTCGCCGCTGCTGCTCGAGGCGGCCGACCCGGCCGCCTGGGTCGCCCGGCACCTCGCGGCGCACCAGGCCCGCTTCGACGCCCCCGGCGCGACCGGCACCTGGCTCGGCCTCGCGGACCTGCTCGCCGACGACGCCGCCGTGCTGCGCCGGGCGCACGCCGGCGTGCTCGCCGCCGGTGGCGCCACGCCGGCGGCCGCCGCGAAGTGGCTGGCCGCGTGGTTCGGCGGCGGGCTCGTCGAGGCGGTCGCGCTGCCGCTGGCCTTCGCCGGCGCCGGCCTCGTCGTCGAGCCCGCGCAGGTGCGCTGGCGGGTCGTGCCCGGCGGCTGGGTCGACCGCGTCGACCTCGGCCCCGCGACCGCGCTCGTGCCCGAGGGGCACCCGTGGGCGGGCCGGCCGGGCACCTCCGTGGCCGCCGACCCCGGCGGCGCGGCGCTCGCGACCGCCGCCGCGGCGCTGGCGCCGCTGGTCGGTGCGCTCGGGGGCCTGGCGCGCGTCGGGCCCCGGGCGCTGTGGGCCGAGGTCGCCGACGGCGCGGGCTCCGGGCTGCTGCACGCCCCCCGGCTCCCGGTCGACGCGCGCGCCTGCGCTGCGCTGGCGGCCGCCCTGCGCGCGCCGGGCCTGCCCTGGCGACGGGTGCCCGAGCTGCGAGTCGCGGCCACGCCGCACGGCCCGGCCTACGTCGTGCGCAAGGGCGGCTGCTGCCTCGTCTACCAGTCGACGCCCACGCCGCTGGTCGCCCACGACGCCGCGCACGCCGACTTCCTGGCGGCGTTCGGCGCCGACGGCCCGGCGTACTGCAGCACCTGCTCGCTGCGCACCGCCGACGACTGCACGGCCCGGCAGGCCTTCCTGCACGGGCAGCGCGCGGAGGCCCTCAGCCGCTCGTGACGCAGCCCACGCGCACCGCGTGCTTGCAGTTGCTAGCACCTGGGCAGGCTCCTGTGCGGACGTGACCACGAGCCGAAGGAGCTGGACCACGTGAGCACCGCGACCAGGACCCGCGCCACCCGCACCAAGGACGACGCCGCGGCGACCGCGCGCAGCGCCGCCCGCGACGCCGCCACGACCGGCCGCAGGGCCCGGGCCACGACGACCGCGACCACGCGCGACGTCGTCGGCCACGGCAAGCGCGTCACCGGCGCCGCCCAGGCCGAGGTGGCCGCCGTCGCCGCGCAGCCGACCCGCCCGCTGATGTTCACCCTCGGGCTCGTCGACCGCGCCGTCGGCACCGCCAGGGAGCTGCCGGGCGCCGTCCGCACCGCGCCGAGCGCCCTGCGCACCCGCGTCGTCGGCACCGTCGCCACCGCCGGCGACCTCGCCGAGCGCGCGCAGCGCGGCTACACCGAGGTGGCCCGGGACGGCGAGGAGCTCGTCGCCAGCGTGAAGCGCCAGGAGTCGACGCAGCGCGCCCTGCGCCTCGCCGACCGCGCCCGCCGCCGCGGCAGGCAGGCCGCGCGCGACGGCGAGGCCGCTGCCGAGGCCGCGGCCGACGCGACGGTCGAGGCCGTGGCCAAGATCGGCTAGCAGCACCCGCACCCCGAGAGCCCCCTCCCCGCCGGGAGGGGGCTCTCGCGCGTCGAGGGGCGGGCGCGTCCGCGTCGACACCCACCTGGCGCCGGGACCCCCCGGCCGGCGCCCCGCAGGCCCTCCTGCGGCCCAGGCGGGTGCCGCCAGGAACACCGGCGCGGGCGGCCCGGTTCACGCGGGCATGACCGTCGACGTCCGCAGGGCCCGCGACCGCTTCACCACGCAGATCGGCTGGCTCGACAGCAAGCACTCGTTCTCGTTCGGGGGGCACTACGACCCGGCGAACACCGCGCACGGCTGCCTGCTCGTCAACAACGACGACCGGGTCGCCGCGGGCACCGGCTTCGAGACGCACCCGCACCGCGACATGGAGATCGTCACCTGGGTGCTGTCCGGGTCGCTGGTGCACCAGGACAGCGAGGGCCACAGCGGCCTCATCACGCCCGGCCTCGCGCAGCGCATGAGCGCCGGCACCGGCATCCGCCACTCGGAGAAGAACGGCGGCGACGGCGACGTCCACTTCGTGCAGATGTGGGTGCTGCCCGACGAGGCCGGCCTCCGCCCCGGCTACGCGCAGGAGGAGGTCGACCTCGCCCCCGGCGCGCTGACCCCGGTGGCGAGCGGCCTGCCCGGCCACGACAGCGCGATCCGCATCTCCAACCGCTACGCCGGCCTGCACGTCGCCCGGCTCGAGCCCGGGCAGGCGGTCGAGCTGCCCGACGCGCCGTACCTGCACGTGTTCGTGCCCCGCGGCGCGGTCGAGCTCGAGGGCGCCGGCGCCCTGGCCGAGGGCGACGCCGCCCGGCTGACCGGCCAGGCCGGCCGGCTCACGGCCACGGACGCCGCCGAGGTGCTGGTCTGGGAGATGCACGCGGGCGTGGCGTGAGCGGCCCCGCGCCGGCCGACGCCGCGCTCGGCGGCGAGCCCGCCGGCCAGCAGCCCCTCGAGGTGCTCGAGGGCAAGGAGGCGCAGGTCGGCAGCGCGCGCGTCCGCCGGGCGCTGCCGCTGCGACGGCGCCGCACGGTCGGCGCGTGGTGCTTCGCCGACCACCTCGGCCCGATGGCCGGGCCCGACCAGGGGCTCGACATCGGTCCGCACCCGCACACCGGGCTGGCCACCGTCACCTGGCTGCTCGAGGGCGAGCTGCTGCACCGCGACAGCCTCGGCAGCGAGCAGCCCGTCGCCCCGGGGCAGCTCAACCTCATGCACGCCGGTCGCGGCGTCTCGCACGCCGAGGAGCAGGTGCGCCCGGGCGGCCGCATGCACGGCGCCCAGCTCTGGGTCGCCCAGCCCGAGGCCACCCGGCACGGCGACGGCGGCTTCGAGCACCACGGCGACCTGCCGCAGGCCGAGGTGCCGGGCGGCGTCGCCACCGTGCTCATCGGCGCGCTGGCCGGCGCGACGAGCCCGGCGCGCGCCGACACCCCGCTGCTCGGCGCCGACCTCGCGCTGCAGGCCGCCACCTCCACCTGGGGCCTCGAGCCGTCGTACGAGCACGCCCTCGTCGTGCTGGACGGCGCCGTGGTGGTGGACGACACGGAGGTGGTGCCCGGGCAGCTGGCGCACCTCGGCACCGGCCGCCAGGAGCTCGTGCTCACCGCCGACGCGCCCGCCCGGGTGCTGCTGCTGGGCGGCGAGCCGTTCGAGGCGCCGCTGGTCATGTGGTGGAACTGGGTCGGCCGCACCCGCGAGGAGATGGTCGAGGCGCACCGCGCGTGGGCGCAGGACGACGGCCGCTTCGGCCGCGTCGACTCGCGGCTGCCGCGGATCCCGGCGCCGAACCCGCCGTGGTCGGGCCAGTAGACTCGGCAGCCGAGGGGTAGGGGAGGCGCCGTGAGCGAGCACAGGCCCCGCGTGGTCATCATCGGGTCAGGGTTCGGCGGGCTGTTCGCGGCCAAGCGCCTCAAGCGCGCCAAGGTCGACATCACGCTGATCGCCCGCACGACGCACCACCTGTTCCAGCCGCTGCTGTACCAGGTGGCGACCGGCATCCTGTCCGAGGGCGAGATCGCGCCGGCGACCCGCGAGATCCTGCACGGGCAGCGCAACACCCGCGTGCTGCTCGGCGAGGTCACGCGCATCGACGTGCAGGCCCGCACCGTGACGAGCGAGAGCGCGCTCGGCGAGACCGTGACGCCGTACGACCAGCTCATCGTCGCGGCGGGCTCCTCGCAGAGCTACTTCGGCAACGACCACTTCGCCGAGCACGCGCCGGGGCTCAAGAGCATCGACGACGCGCTCGAGCTGCGCGGCCGGATCTTCGGCTGCTTCGAGCTGGCCGAGCTCAGCCAGGACCCCGAGCAGGTCGACCGGCTGCTCACCTTCGTCGTCGTCGGCGCCGGGCCGACCGGCGTGGAGATGGCCGGGCAGATCGCCGAGCTGGCCCGCCGCGCCCTCACCAAGGACTTCCGCAGCATCGACCCGCGGTTCGCCCGGGTCGTGCTGCTCGACGCCGCCGACGCCGTGCTCGGGCCGTTCGGGCCGAAGCTGTCGGCCAAGGCCCAGCACCACCTGGCCAAGCTCGGCATCGAGGTGCAGCTCGGCGCGATGGTCGTCGGCGTCGACCAGCGCGGCATCACCGTCAAGGACCGCGACGGCTCGACCCGCCGCATCGACGCCGTCTGCAAGGTCTGGGCCGCCGGCGTGCAGGCCAGCCCGCTCGGCGCGCACCTCGCCGAGCAGACCGGCGCGCCGGTCGACCGCGCCGGCCGCGTCAAGGCGCTGCCCGACCTCACGCTGCCCGGCCACCCCGAGATCCACGTGCTCGGCGACATGCTCGGCACCGGCCTGCCGGGCGTCGCGCAGGTGGCGATCCAGACGGCGCGCTACTCCGCCGACGCGATCCGGCACGGCGGCAGCCGCAAGCCCTTCAGCTACCACGACAAGGGCAACATGGCGACGATCTCGCGCTTCAGCGCGGTCGCCGCGATCGGCCGCATCCGGCTGTCGGGCTTCCTGGCGTGGCTGATGTGGCTGGCCGTGCACCTGGTCTACGTCGTCGGCTTCAAGAACCGCCTCACCACGCTCATCAGCTGGGCCGTGAGCTTCGTCGGCCGCGGCCGGTCCGAGCGCGTCGCGACCACGCAGCAGGTGGTCGCCCGGCACGCCCTGGCGCAGCTCGGCAAGGCCGGCCCGCTCGGGCCGTCCCGCGTGCTGCAGGAGCAGACCGAGCAGTCCGACGCGGCGCAGGCGGCCGCGGGCGCGCCGGTGCTCGCCCCGGGCGCGACCACGCCCGACGGCACCACCGCGGCCGGCCCCTCGCCGGCCAACCAGCCGACGACCGCCGCCACCGCGCGCTGACGGGCCCGCGCGTGGTCCTGGACGTCGACGGCGTCCCGGCGGTCTTCGCCGGGGGCGGCGACGTCGGCCGCGACCTCGCGGCCGTCGACTGGGCCGCGACGCCGCTGGGGCCGCCGCAGCAGTGGCCGCAGAGCCTGGTCAGCGTCGTGCGCGTCGTGCTGTCGTCGCGCTTCGCGATGTGGATGGCGTGGGGCCCGGAGCTGACGTTCCTGTGCAACGACGCCTACCGGCGCGACACGCTCGCCAGCAAGTACCCCTGGGCCCTGGGCCGCCCGGCCTCGGAGGTCTGGGCGGAGATCTGGCCGGACATCGGGCCGCGCATCGACGGCGTGCTGGCCACCGGCGAGGCGACCTGGGACGAGGGCCTGCTGCTCCTGCTGGAGCGCCGCGGCTACCGCGAGGAGACCTACCACACGTTCTCCTACAGCCCGCTCACCGACGACGCCGGCCAGCGGGTCGGCATGCTCTGCGTCGTCAGCGAGGACACCGGCCGCGTCATCGGCGCGCAGCGGCTCGCCGCGCTGCGCGACGTCGGGGCGGCCGTCACCGCGCTGCGCTCGGAGCGCGACGTGCTCGACGCCGCCGAGGCCGCGCTCGCGCGGCACCCCCGCGCGCTGCCGTACGCCCGGGTGCACCTGCTCGACGGCGACGCGCCGCCGCCCGACGTGCCGGCCGAGGTCTGCGAGGGGCAGACCGCCGTCGTCGACCTGCGCGGGCGCACCGACCTGCCGACCGGCGCCTGGGACGAGCCGCCCGTGCAGGCCCTCGTCGTGCCGTTCGCCGCGCAGGACGAGGAGCGGCCGCAGGGCTGCCTCGTCGTCGGCCTGAACCCGTACGTCGCGCTCGACGACGACCACGCGGCGTTCGTCGGGCTGCTCGCCTCGCAGGTCGGGGCGGCGCTCGCGAGCGCGCGGGCGTACGAGGCCGAGCGCGACCGCGCCGAGCGCCTGCAGGAGCTCGACCGCGCCAAGACGGAGTTCTTCACCAACGTCAGCCACGAGTTCCGCACGCCGCTGACGCTGCTGCTCGGGCCGGCCTCCGACGCGCTGGAGGACACCGCCCACCCGCTCGACCCGGTGCAGCGCGAGCGCGTCGAGATCGTCGCCCGCAACGGCGAGCGGCTGCTCAAGCTGGTCAACACGCTGCTCGACTTCTCGCGCCTGGAGGCCGGCACCCTCGACGCGCAGTACGAGCCGGTCGACCTCGCCGCCTACACCGCCGAGCTGGCCGGGGCCTTCTCGGCCGCCGTCGAGCGGGTCGGCCTGCGCCTCGACGTCGACTGCCCGCCGCTGCCCGAGCCGGTGCTCGTCGACCGCGAGATGTGGGCCAAGGTGGTCTTCAACCTGCTGTCGAACGCCCTGAAGTTCACCTTCGAGGGCGGCATCGCGGTGCGGCTGGACGCCGCCGAGGTCGAGGGCCGCCCGAGCGCCCGGCTGGTGGTCACCGACACCGGCACCGGCATCCCGCTCGACCAGCAGGAGTCGCTGTTCGCCCGCTTCACGCGGGTCAGCGGCGCCGCGTCGCGCAGCCACGAGGGCTCCGGCATCGGCCTCGCGCTCGTGGCCGACCTGGCCGCCGCGCACGGCGGCACCGTCGCCGTGACGAGCGCGCCGGGCGAGGGCAGCGCCTTCACCGTCACCGTCCCGCTCGGCCGCGAGCACCTGCCGGCCGAGCACGTCGTCGCCCCCGTCGAGAGCGCGCCGGTCGTGCCGCGCAGCGCCCGCGGCTTCCTCGCCGAGGCGATGCGCTGGCTGGTCGGCCACACGAGCCCGCAGCCCGCCGGCGAACGCGACGCCGCCCGCCCGACGGTGCTCGTCGTCGACGACAACGCCGACATGCGCGACTACGTCACCCGCCTGCTGGCCCCCGACCACGACGTCCTCGTCGCGGCCGACGGGCAGGAGGGCCTCGAGCAGGCCCGCGCGCACGGCCCCGACCTCGTGCTCAGCGACGTGATGATGCCGCGGCTCGACGGCTTCGGGCTGCTCGCGGCGCTGCGCGCCGACCCGCTGCTGGCGCCGACCCCCGTGGTGCTGCTGTCGGCGCGGGCGGGCGAGGAGTCGACGGTCGAGGGCCTGGAGGCCGGCGCCGACGACTACCTCGCCAAGCCGTTCTCGGGCCGCGAGCTGCTCGCCCGCGTGCGCGCGAACCTCGAGCTCGAGCGGGTGCGCCGCCACCGCCGCGACCTCGAGCGCAGCCAGGAGATGCTCGACCAGGCGCAGCGCCTGGCGCGCGTCGGCTCGTGGGAGCTCGACCTGGCGACCGGGGCGCTCACCGGCTCCGAGGAGCTCAAGCGCCAGCTGCAGGTCACGGACGACGAGATGAGCGGCCCGGGCGGGCTCGGCCGGGTGCTGCAGAGCCGGGTGCACCCCGACGACCGCGAGCGCGTCGGCGCCCTCGTCACCTCGGCGACCGGCCCGCTCGAGTACGAGCACCGCATCGTCACGCCCGACGGCCAGGTGCGCACCTACCGCGCGCTCGGCGAGGTCGAGCACGACGAGGACGGCACGCCCGTGCGCGTGCGCGGCAGCAACCAGGACGTCACCGACCAGCACGCGGCGGCCCGCGCCGTCGCCGAGGCCGCGGTCGCCAGCGAGGCGGCGGCCCGCGAGCACCGCATCGCCGACGAGCTGCAGCGCAGCCTGCTGCCCGACACCGACGTGACGACCGAGGCGCTGCGGGTGGCCTCCTACTACCGCGCCGGCGTGGCCGGCACCCAGGTCGGCGGCGACTGGTACGACGTCGTCGAGCTCGGCGCGGGGCGCACGGCGCTGGTGCTCGGCGACGTCATGGGCCGCGGCGTGCGCGCCGCCGCCGTCATGGGGCAGCTGCGCGCGGCCGTCCGGGCGTACGCCCACCTCGACCTGCCGCCGGCGGACGTGCTCGAGCACCTCGACGGCGTGGTGCGCGACCTCGGCGAGGACCAGATCGTCACCTGCGTCTACGCCGTCTACGACCCGTACGAGCGGGTGCTCACCTGGGCCAACGCGGGGCACCTGCCGCCGCTGGTGCGCGCCGCCGACGGCGTGGTCACCCGGCTCGTCGACGCCGACGGCCCGCCGCTCGGCACCTCGGTCGGGGCGCTCGTCGAGCGCCGGGTGGAGCTCGCGCCCGGCTCGGTGCTCGCCCTCTACACCGACGGGCTCGTCGAGCGGCGCGACGGCGACATCGACAGCGGGGTCGACGCGCTCGCCCGGCTGCTCGGCGCGCTGCCGCCGCGCATCGAGAGCGGCACGCCCGACCTGCTCGTCGACGGCCTGCTGCCCGACGGCCCGGACGACGACGTGGCGGTGCTGCTCGTGCAGGTGGAGGAGGGCGAGGCGGCCCCGACCGCCGCGCTCGACCTCGTCGACGACCTCGCCGACGTCGGCCGGGTGCGCCGCGACGCCCGCCGGGTGCTCGCCGGGTGGGACGTCGGCGACGACCTCGGCGACGACGTGCTGCTGCTGCTCAGCGAGCTGGCGACCAACGCGCTGGTGCACGGGCACCAGCCGGTGCAGGTGCGGCTGCGCCGCAGCGCCCGCAACCTCGTGCTCGAGGTGCACGACAGCGCGACGTTCCTGCCGCGCCGGATGCGCCCGAGCGACGACGACGAGCACGGCCGCGGGCTGCAGCTGGTGTCGCTGCTCGCGCAGCGCTGGGGCACCCGGCCGACGCCGCGCGGGAAGGCCGTGTGGTGCCTGTTCGACCTGCCGCTGCCGGGCTGAGCCGCCGCCACACCCGCGGGCGCTGTGACGCTTGTCACGGCGCCGTCACGAGCCCGTGACCGCTCCGTGATCTCTGTCCCGGCGCCGGTCCGAAGATCGACATCGCGCTGACCTGCGACGACGCGCGCCTGCCA
>CANKBT010000067.1 GCA_947479995.1 Frankiaceae bacterium
CGGCGCGGCGACGGCGCATCGGCGAGGTGCTGGTCGCGCAGGGGCTCATCGACGACGCCCAGCTGCAGGAGCTGCTGGCCAGGCAGGCGGCGACCGAGCCCGGCCAGGCGCGCAAGCGCCTCGGCGCGCTCGTCACCGAGTCGGGCATGGCCACGGAGCGCCAGGTCGCCGAGGCGCTCGCCGAGGCGCTCGGCATGCGCCTGGTCGACCTCGGCCGCACGGTCGTCGTCCCCGAGCACGTCCGCCTGCTCCCGCGGCCCGTCGCCGAGCGCAGCGCGGTGCTGGTGCTCGACAAGGTCGGGCAGCGGCTGAGCGTCGCGACGTCCGACCCGACGAACGTCGTCGCGCTCGACGACGTGAAGCTCTACACCGGCGCCGCCGAGCTGCACGTGGTCGTGGCGACGGAGAGCCAGGTGCGCGACCACCTCGCGCGCTCGTGGTCGCTGTCGGAGGACTCCTCCGACATGAGCACGCTGTTCGAGGACCTCGACGCCGAGGAGAGCGCCGAGGCCGAGGCGGCGCAGCAGTCGGTCGAGGCCGCGCCGATCGTGCGGCTCGTCGACGTCGTGCTCGCCGACGCCGTGCGCGCCCGCGCGAGCGACGTGCACGTCGAGCCGCAGGCCGGCGACCTGCGCATCCGCTACCGCGTCGACGGCCTGCTGCGCGACGTCATGACGGTGCCGAAGAACGCGACGGCCGCCGCCGTGAGCCGCATCAAGATCGTGTCGGGCCTCGACATCGCCGAGCGCCGCCGCCCGCAGGACGGCCGCGCCAAGCTCACCGTCGACGGCCTCAGCGTCGAGGCGCGCATCTCGACGCTGCCGACGCTGCACGGCGAGAAGGTCGTCATCCGCCTGCTCCCCCGGGCCGAGAACGTGCCCGTGCTCGCGCACACCGGCCTCACGCCCTCGCAGATCGACAGCGTCGGCGGCGCGCTCGTGCAGACGCAGGGCCTGGTGCTCATCACCGGGCCGACCGGCTCGGGCAAGACCAACACGCTGTACGCCGCCATCCAGCAGGTCAGCACGCCGGACCGCAACATCGTCACGCTCGAGGACCCCGTCGAGGTGCAGGTCGCCGGCATCACGCAGGTCCAGGTCAACGAGCGCCAGGGCATGACCTTCGCGCGCGGCCTGCGCAGCGTGCTGCGCCAGGACCCCGACGTCGTGCTCGTCGGCGAGGTGCGCGACCAGGAGACCGCCGAGCTCGCGCTGCAGGCGTCGCTCACCGGCCACCTCGTGCTCACGACGCTGCACACCAACGACGCCGTCAGCGCCATCACGCGCCTGGTCGACATGGGCGTCGAGCCCTTCCTCGTCGCGTCCTCGCTCACCCTCGTCGTGGCCCAGCGGCTCGTGCGCCGGCCGTGCGCCGCGTGCGCCGCGCCGTACGTGCCGAGCAGCCGCACGCTGACCCTGCTCGGGCTGTCGGAGGACGACCTCGAGGGCGCGACGCCGGTGCGCGGGCGCGGCTGCGCCGAGTGCGGCGGCACCGGCTACCGGGGCCGCGTCGGCGTCTACGAGGTGCTGCCGGTGACGGCGTCGATGCGCCGCGTGCTGCTGTCGACGCCGACCGAGGCGGCCATCGCCGCGGCCGCGCGCGAGAACGGCATGAGCACCCTGCGCGCGTCGGCGCTGGCGGCCGCGCACCGCGGCCAGACGACGTACGAGGAGGTGCTGCGCACGACGCACGTCGACACCTCGGACGGCCCGTGCTGCCCGACCTGCGCCCGCGCTCTCGCGGAGGACATGCTCGTCTGCCCGTGGGACGGCTCCCCCGTCGCGCGCGACCTGTGCGCCGGCTGCGGCAAGCAGCTCGACGCCGACTGGCGGACCTGCCCGTGGTGCCGCACGCCGGTCGCCGGCGCCCCGGCACCGGCGGCGCCCGCCGAGCCCGACGCGCTGCCCCGGCTGCTCGTCGTCGACGACGACCCGAGCGTCGCCGCCTTCGTGCAGGTCGCCCTGACCGGCTCCGCCGAGGTGCTCGTCGCGCCCGACGCCGAGACCGGGCTGGCCATGGTCGGCCAGCAGCACTTCGACGGGGTGCTGCTCGACAACGGCCTGCCGGACCTGTCGGGCGTCGAGTTCCTGCGCCTGCTGCGCGCCGACCCCTCGACGCTCACGCTGCCGGTCGTGCTGTTCACCGGCTCGTCGTCGCCGGAGGTCGAGGAGGAGTCGCGCCGGGCCGGCGCCGACGACTTCCTCGCCAAGCCGGTCGAGCCGGTGCTGCTCGAGGAGCGCGTGCTCGCCGTGCTGTCACGGCGCACCCGCGCACTGCCGACCGCGACCTGAGCCCGGCCGTCGCGGGGCGGCCCCTCGGCGGCGCCGCACCCCGACGCAACACCCGGGCGGGTGAACGCGGCCGGTGCCGCAGGGGTCACTCTCGGTGGACCGCCCGCTACCCAGGGAGCACCATGGCCTCCGCCGCCCGACCCGCCGTCCTGCGCGGCGTGCTCGTGCTCGCCCTGCTGGCCCCTGCCGTCGCCGCGACCGGTGCCCTCGCCGACGGCGGCCTCCCGGGCACGCTCGGCACCGGCACCGCCGTCGCCCCGCAGGTCGTCGAGCTGGTGCCCGCGCCCGCCGCCCCCGGGCAGGCGTCGACGAGCGCTCCTGCCCCCGTCGCGGCGGCCGCGCCGCCCGCGAGCCCCGCCCCCGCCGCCGCCACCACCACCCTGGCCGACCTGCGCCGCGTCGTCGGCGCCGACCAGCTGGCCGCCACCGGCCGCGGCGTCGACGTGGCGATCATCGACTCCGGCGTCACGCCCGTGCCGGGCCTGGACGCGCCCGGGCAGCTGGTCCACGGCCCCGACCTGTCCTTCGACGCCGACGACCCGGCCGAGCGCGACCTCGACGGCCTCGGCCACGGCACGCACATGGCGGGCGTCATCGCCGGCGTCGCGCCCGACAGCCGGCTCGTCAGCCTCAAGGTCGGCGCGCGCGACGGCGCCGTCGACGTCACGCAGGTCATCGCGGCCGTCGACTGGGTGGTCGAGCACCGCCAGGCCGACGACCTCGACATCCGGGTGCTCAACCTCTCGCTCGGCTTCGACACCCCGCAGCCGGCGCTCGTCGACCCGCTCGCCTACGCCGTCGACCGCGCGCAGCAGGCCGGCATCGTCGTCGTGGTCGCCGGCGGCAACGACGGCAAGGGCGACCGCCGCCTGTCGAGCCCCGCCTCCAACCCCAACGTGCTCGCCGTCGGCGCCGCCGACACGCACGGCAGCACCGACCGGGCGCGCGCGACCGTCGCGGACTTCTCGGCGTGGGGCAACGGCGCCCGCCGCCCCGACGTCGTCGCCCCCGGCGCGCGCATCGCCAGCCTGCGCGCCCCCGGCAGCACGCTCGACACGTCCTTCCCCGCGGCGCGCGTCGGCGAGGGCCACTTCCGCGGCAGCGGCACCAGCCAGGCCGCGGCGGCCGTCAGCGGCCTGGCCGCGCTGCTCCTCGAGCAGCGCCCCGAGCTCACCCCGGCCGAGGTCAAGAAGCTGCTGCGCAGGTCCGCCGACCCGCTGCCGGGCAGCAGCCGCGTCGGCGGCGCCGGCCTGGTCGACGTCGCGGCCGCCGCCGACCTGCGCACGCCCCGCAGCACGCCGAAGCCCGTCGCCCTGCTGGGCACCGGCTCGGTCGACCTCACCCGCGGCACCACCGGCGTGAGCAAGGACGGCACGCCGCTCGTCGGCGAGGTCGACGTGACGGGCGCGCCGTTCGACCCGGCCGCCTGGAAGGCCGCGCAGCTCGCGGGCCGCACCTGGACCGGAGGCGAGTTCGTCGGGCGCACCTGGACGGGCGGCTCGTGGGCCGGCCGCACCTGGACCGGCGGGTCGTGGGCGGGCGGCAGCTGGGCGGGCGGCTCCTGGGCGGGCGGCTCGTGGGCGGGCGGCTCGTGGGCGGGCGGCAGCTGGGCCGGCGGCTCGTGGGCCGGCGGCTCGTGGGCCGGCCGCACCTGGACCGGCGGCTCGTGGGCGGGCGGCTCGTGGGCGGGCGGCTCGTGGGCCGGCGGCTCGTGGGCCGGCGGCTCGTGGGCGGGCGGCAGCTGGGCCGGTGGTGCCTGGTACGGCACCTCGTGGGGCTGAGCCCGGCAGACGCCGAGGCCGCGAGCCGCCGCCGGGCGGTCCTGCTCCTCACGCTGGTCCTCGCCGGCGCCGCGCTGCTGCTCCTGAGCGCCGCCCCGACGGGCGCCCCCTGGGACGCGCAGGCCGCCCTGGTGGCCCTGGCCCTGCTCGCCTGCTTCGCCGTCGCGGAGCGGGTCGTGCTCGACATCGACGTCGGCGACAGCGCCCACTCGATGTCGCTCGTCGAGGTCCCGCTCGTGCTCAGCCTGTTCTGGCTGCCGCCCAGCCTCGTCGTCGCCTCGCGCGTGCTCGGGGCGCTCGTCGCCCTGCACTTCCACCGCCGGCAGAGCCCCAGCAAGATCGTATTCAACCTCGCGATGATGGCGCTCGAGGCGGCCACCGCCGTCGTCGTGCTGTCGGCCCTCGGCGGCACGGGCGCCGGCCTGCACGACCACCTCCTGCCGACGTGGGGCGCGACGGTCGTCGCCTGCCTCGCCAGCGCCGCGGTGAGCAGCGGCGCCGTCCTCGTCGTCATCGCGGTGGCCACCGGCGAGGGCGCACCGGCCGCGACCGTTCGCGGCGTCTTCGCGCACGGCCTGCCCTCGGCGGCCGTCGGCGCCACCCTCGGCGTGCTCGCCTCGGCCGCGCTCGCGGTGCAGCCCGCCGCCCTCGCCCCGCTGCTCGTCGCGGCCGGCGCGCTCGGCGCCGCGTACGCCGCGCACGTGCGGCTGCGGCGCCGCCACACCAGCCTGTCGGCGCTGTACGGCTTCGTGCGCTCGGTGAGCGCCGCCGACGGCGCGGAGGGCCAGCTGCGCGCGGTGCTGCACCAGGCGCAGGAGCTGCTGCGCAGCGACGTCGCCGTGCTGTCGACGCTCGTCGCGCCGCTCGGCGGCGGCACGCTGCGCGTCGTGCGGCACGTGCTCGACGCCGACGGCCGGCTGCGCTCGAGCGAGGCCGACGTCACCGCCGCCGACTGGCCGGTCTCGCGCTGCGTCAGCAGCGGGCAGTCCCTGCTCGCGCCGCGCGGCACCGCGGACCGGGCCGTCGCGGCCTACCTGCGGCACGAGGGCCTGGAGGACGCGCTGCTCGTCGCGCTGCCCGGCGAGCACGGCGTCAGCGGCACGCTGCTCGTCGGCGGCAGCCGCAGCGAGCACTCGACGTACGAGCCGGCCGACCTGCAGGCGCTCGAGGGCCTGGCGCACCACGCCGCGGTCGCCCTGCAGAACGGCCACCTGCTCGAGCGGCTCACGCACGAGTCGCGGCACGACCCGCTGACCGGGCTGCCGAACCGCACGGAGTTCCAGGCCCGCCTGCAGGCGGTGCTCGACGACGGCGGCCGCGCGGCCGTGCTGTTCATGGACCTCGACCGCTTCAAGGACGTCAACGACACGCTCGGCCACGACGCCGGCGACCGGCTGCTCGGCGTCGTCGCCGAGCGCCTGCGCCGCACCCTCGACCCGAGCGCCGCGGTGGCGCGCCTCGGCGGCGACGAGTTCGCCGTCGTGCTGCCCGACCACGACGCCGCCGCGGCGGTCGCCGTCGCCACGCGGCTCAAGGTGCTGCTCGAGCAGCCGGTGCGCCTCGACGACCTGTCGGTCGACGTCGGCCTGTCGATCGGCATCTCGGTCACGCCCGAGCACGGCAGCGAGACCGGCGTGCTCATGCGCCGCGCCGACGTCGCGATGTACGACGCGAAGGCCCGCGACGGCATCGCCGTGCACGACGCGCTGCGCGACGAGCCGAGCGCGAGCCGGCTCGCGCTGGTCGCGCAGCTGCGCGACGGGCTGGCCGCCGGCGAGCTCGTCCTGCACTACCAGCCGCAGGCGCTCGCCGCGGACGGCACGACCGTGCGGGTCGAGGCGCTGCTGCGCTGGCAGCACCCGCAGCGCGGCCTCGTCGGGCCCGACGACTTCCTGCCGGTCGCCGAGCGCGCCGGGATGCTGGAGGACATCACGCGGTGGGTGCTGCGCCGCAGCCTCGACGACCTCGTGCAGTGGCGCGCCGCCGGCACCGACCTCGGCGTCTCGGTCAACCTGTCGCCGCGCAACCTGCTCGAGCCCGGCCTGGCCGACGTCGTGCGCGGCGAGCTGGTCGCACGCGGCCTGCCCGCGCACGTGCTGACGCTGGAGATCACCGAGGGCACGCTCATGGCCGAGCCCGAGCGCGCGGTGAGCACGCTGCAGCAGCTGCGCGACACCGGCGTGCGGCTCTCCATCGACGACTTCGGCACCGGCTACTCCTCGCTCGCCTACCTCAAGACGCTGCCGGTCGACGAGGTGAAGGTGGACAAGTCGTTCGTCAAGGGCCTGGCCGACGACCCCGCCGACGTGGCGATCGTGCGCGCCGTCGTCGCGCTGGCCGACAGCCTGCGGCTCGAGGTGGTGGCCGAGGGCGTCGAGGACGCCGCGTCGCTGGGGTTGCTGCAGGCGCTCGGCTGCCGCTACCTGCAGGGCTACCACCTCAGCCGGCCGGTGCCGGCCGCCGAGGTGACCGCCTGGCTCGCCGGTGCCGCCGAGCGCTCGGCCGGCTGGCCGGTGCGCCGCGGTGCGCTCGCGCCCGCTCCCCGCCTGCCGCGGAGCCGCACCAGCGCCTGACCCCGGGCGGTCGGGCGGTCAGGCTGGTCAGGCGGTCACAGCGCGCGGACGCCGGCCGCGACGGCCGCCGCGACGAGCACGACGACGAGGAACGGCGCGCGCAGCGCGAGCGCGACCGCGCCGGCCGCCAGCCCGGCGACGCGCGCGTCGACCACGAGCCCGCGGCCGTCGCCGAGCACCTGCACGACGAGCAGCCCGGCGAGCACGGCGAGCGGCAGCAGCGCCGCGCCCCGGCGCACGGCCGGGCGCTCGAGCACGGCCGGCGGCACCAGCCAGCCGGCGAGCTTGAGCGCGAGGCAGAGCGCCGCGCCCAGCAGCACCGCCGCCCAGGTCACGCGCCGCCCCGGGTCACGCGTCGCCCCCGGTCACGCGTCGCCCCGGTGCAGCGCGACGGCCACGACGGCCGCCAGCCCGGCGACGAGCACCGGCACGCCGGCCGGCGCGAGCGGCACGGCGAGCGCCGCGAGCGCCGCGCCGCCGACCGCCACCTGCAGGCCGGTGCGGTCGCGCACCTGCGGGGCGAGCAGGGCGAGGAACGCCGCGCCGACCGCGGCGTCGAGGCCGAGCGCCGAGGTGTCGACCGCGCCGGCGCCGAGCGCGCCGAGCAGGGTCGCGAGGTTCCAGAAGCCGAAGACCGACAGCCCGCCGGCCCAGAAGCCGACGCCCTGCAGCCCGGCCGGCGCGCCGGTCGCGAGCGCCGTCGACTCGTCGATGGTCAGGTGCGCGGCGGCGACGCGGCGCAGGCCGGACAGGCGCAGCAGGTCCGCCAGGCGCACGGCGTACAGCGCGTTGCGGCTGCCGAGCAGGGTCGCGCCGGCGACCGCGGCGAGGACGCCGCCGCCCGCGCCGAGCACGCCGACGAGGGCGAACTGCGACGCGCCGGTGAACATCAGCAGCGAGAGCGCGCACGCCTGCAGCACCGACAGCCCGGCGGCCACCGCGGCCGCGCCGAAGCCGACGCCGTACGCCCCGACCGCGAGGCCGACGCCGAGCGCGTCGCGCACGACGGCGCGGCGCTCGGCCGCGGGTGCGGTCAGCGAGCCCCGCCGCAGGCGTCGGCCGGCGGCGTCTCCTCCGGGCCGTCGACGAGCTTGCCGAGCAGCACGGCGAGCTGCGCCACCTCGTCGGCGTCGAGCCGGCCGGTGACGTGCTCGGCGACCCCGCGCAGGTGCGTCGGCCAGGCGTCGCGCAGGCGGGCCAGCCCGGCGTCGGTGAGCACCGCGAGGGTGCCGCGCGCGTCGCTCGGGCAGGCCTCGCGCCGCACCAGCCCGTCGCGCTCGAGCCGGTCGACGAGCCGCGTGAGGCCCGACCGCGACAGCAGCACGCGCTCGGCCAGGTCGGTCATCCGCAGCGCCCGCCCGGGGGCCTCGGACAGCTGCACCAGCACGTCGTACGACGCCAGCGCGAGGTCGTGGCCGGCGACCAGCTCGGCCTCGAGGCGGCGGGTGACGGTGGCGTGCGCGCGCAGGAACGTGCGCCAGGCCAGCAGCTCCTCGGAGGTGAGCGGGGCCGTCGTCGTCACCGTCCCAGGCTACGCCGGGAGCCGTGCCGCCCGGCGGGAACGCCCTCGATACGCTCCGGCCGTGCCCCGTACTCCGAAGGACTTCTTCCGCCCGCTCGCCGTCGGCGCCCCCGCGCCGCTGCGCGAGGTCCCCTGGCGCCCGTCGCGCATGATCCACTTCTTCGACCCGTCGAACCCGAAGATGGTCGCGAAGGTCCCGGACATCGCCGCGAAGGTCGACGTGCTCCTCGGCAACCTCGAGGACGCGGTGCAGGCGTTGAACAAGGAGGCCGCGCGCGCCGGGCTCGTGGAGGTCGGCAGGACGGCCGACCTCGGCCAGGCGCAGCTGTGGACGCGCATCAACTCGCTCGACTCGCCGTGGGCGCTCGACGACCTCACGACGCTCGTCACCGAGATCGGCGACGTGCTCGACGTCGTCATGGTGCCCAAGGTCGAGGGCCCCGAGGACATCCACTACGTCGACCGCCTGCTCGCGCAGCTCGAGGCGAAGGCCGGCGTCACGCGGCCGCTGCAGGTGCACGCCATCCTCGAGACCGCGAGCGGCGTCTCGCGCGTCGAGGAGATCTGCCAGGCGAGCCCGCGCATGCAGGGCATCAGCCTCGGGCCGGCCGACCTCGCCGCCGACCGGCGCATGAAGACCACGCGCGTCGGCGGCGGCCACCCCGGCTACCTCGTCCGCGAGGACCCGACCGGTCCGGACGCGATCGACGCGCCGCGCGCCACCTTCCAGCAGGACCTCTGGCACTACACCGTGGCGCGCATGGTCGACGCCTGCGCGCAGGCCGGCATCTACCCGTACTACGGCCCGTTCGGCGACATCAAGGACGTCGTCGCCTGCGAGGACCAGTTCCGCAACGCCTACCTGCTCGGCTGCGTCGGCACCTGGTCGCTGCACCCCGTGCAGATCGACATCGCCAAGAGGGTGTTCTCGCCCGAGCCGTCCGAGGTGGCGTGGGCCAAGCGCGTCGTCGAGGAGATGGGCGACGGCACCGGCGCCGTGATGATCGACGGCAAGATGCAGGACGACGCCTCGGTCAAGCAGTGCAAGGTCGTGCTGCAGCTGGCCAAGGACCTCGCCGAGCGCGACCCCGACCTCAAGGAGGCGTACGCGCTGTGACGTCCGCCCCGGAGGTGCTGCGCTCCGTGCTCTACATGCCGTCCTCGAACGCCCGCGCGCTCGAGAAGGCCAAGACCCTCGCGGCCGACGCGATCATCTTCGACCTCGAGGACGCCGTCGCGCCCGACGCCAAGGAGGTCGCGCGCGAGCAGGCGGTGGCCGCCGTGCGCTCCGGCGAGTACGGCCGCCGCACGCTCACGATCCGCTGCAACGACCTCGACACCCCCTGGGGCGAGGCCGACGTGCGCGCCGCCGGCGAGGCCGCGCCGCACGCCGTCGTCATCCCGAAGGTGAGCGGCGTCGCGCACCTCGAGCAGGTCGCCGCGCTGCTGCCGGAGGGCACGCGCATCTGGGCGATGGTCGAGACGCCGAGCGCGGTCTTCGACGTGCGCGCGATCGCCGCCTTCCCGCAGGTGTCGGCGCTCGTGCTCGGCACCAACGACCTCGCCAAGGAGCTGCGCGCGCCGCTGCAGCCCGGCCGCGCCGCCCTCGTGCCGCACCTCGCGACCGCCGTGCTCGGCGCGCGCGAGGCCGGCATCAGCGTCGTCGACGGCGTCTGGAACGACGTGAAGGACCTCGAGGGCTTCGAGGCCGAGTGCCGCCAGGGCCTGGCCCTCGGCTTCGACGGCAAGACGCTCATCCACCCCGGCCAGGTCGACGTCGCCAACGCCGTGTGGGCGCCGACCGAGGACGAGGTCGCCCACGCGCGCCGGGTCGTCGACGCCTTCGAGGAGGCGTCGCGCTCGGGCCAGGGCGTCGTCGTCGTCGACGGGCGCATGGTGGAGAACCTGCACCGCGACAACGCGCTGCGCACGCTGGCGGTCGCCGAGGCCATCGAGGCGCTGTAGGTGGCCAGCGTCTTCACGCGCGTCCTGGGCGGCGAGCTGCCCGGGCGCTTCGTGCACCGCGACGAGCGGGCAGCGGCGTTCCTCACCATCGCGCCGATCAACCCCGGGCACGTGCTCGTCGTGCCCGTGCAGGAGGTCGACAGCTGGACCGACCTCGAGCCCGACCTCGCCGCGCACGTCTTCCTCGTCGCGCAGCGCGTCGCCAAGGCGGTCGAGGCCGTCTACTCCCCGCGGCGCGTCGGCCTGGTCGTCGCCGGCCTCGAGGTGCCGCACGCGCACCTGCACGTCGTGCCGTTCGACAGCGAGGACGAGCTGTCGTTCGCCCGGGCGCGCAGCGACGTGCCGGCCGAGGAGCTCGACGAGGTGCAGCGGCGGTTGATCGACGCCTTCCGCTAGGGCAGGGTGCGCCCCGTCCGCGGCCGGACCACCGGCCGCCACCACACGGGAGTGCACGTGATCAAGGGCTTCAAGGACTTCCTGCTCCGCGGCAACGTCGTCGACCTCGCCGTCGCGGTCGTCATCGGCACCGCCTTCGGGGCCGTCGTGTCGGCGTTCGCCAACGACTTCATCGGCGGGCTCGTCGGCGCGATCGGCGGCAGCCCCGACTTCGGGACGGCCGGCGTCGAGGCCAACGGCAGCAAGATCGTCATCGGCTCGACGATCACCGCGCTCATCAACTTCGTCATCGTCGCGGCGGTCGTCTACTTCTTCGTCGTCGTGCCGGTGAACAAGCTCATGGAGCGCCGCAAGCAGGGCATCGAGCCGGAGGTCGCCGCGCCGAGCGAGGACGTCGTGCTGCTGCAGGAGATCCGCGACCTGCTGCGCGCGCAGTCGCAGCGCTGACCCCAGCCGGACACGGGGACGACACCTAGACTGGGGAGGTGCGGCCGCAGGGCTGCGCCTCCCCAGCGAAGGACGTCATGACCCAGCCCGTGCCCACCGCCGAGCAGCTGCAGGCCGCGCTCTCGACCGTCGAGGACCCCGAGATCCGGCGGCCCATCACCGAGATCGGCATGGTGAAGTCGGCTGCCGTCGACGCCGACGGCACCGCGCGCATCGGCATCTTCCTGACCGTCTCGTCCTGCCCGATGAAGGACACGCTCACCGACCGCGTGCGCGAGGCCGTCTCGCGCGTGGCCGGCGTGACGTCGGTCGAGGTCGAGCTCGACGTCATGAGCACGCAGCAGCGCCAGGAGCTGCAGACGCTGCTGCGCGGCGACAACCCGGTGCGCGACATCCCCTTCGCGCAGCCCGGCTCGCTCACCAAGGTCTTCGCCGTCGCGAGCGGCAAGGGCGGCGTCGGCAAGAGCTCGGTCACGGTCAACCTGGCCGCCGCCATGGCCGCCAAGGGCCTGTCCGTCGGCGTGCTCGACGCCGACATCTACGGCTTCAGCGTGCCGCGCATGCTCGGCGTGGAGCACCGCCCGACGCAGGTCGAGCAGATGATCATGCCGCCGAGCGCGCACGGCGTGAAGGTCATCTCGATCGGCATGTTCACCAAGGACAACACCCCGGTCGTGTGGCGCGGGCCGATGCTGCACCGCGCGCTGCAGCAGTTCCTCGCCGACGTCTACTGGGGCGACCTCGACGTGCTGCTCATGGACCTGCCGCCCGGCACCGGCGACGTCGCGATCTCCGTCGCGCAGCTCGTGCCGAGCGCCGAGATCCTCGTGGTCACCACGCCGCAGCTCGCGGCGCAGGAGGTCGCCCAGCGCGCCGGCTCCATCGCGCTGCAGACCCACCAGCGCATCGCCGGTGTGGTCGAGAACATGAGCTGGCTGACCATGCCGGACGGCTCGCGCATGGAGCTGTTCGGTGCGGGCGGCGGCGAGGCCGTCGCCACGTCGCTGTCGCGCTCGCTCGGCGCGCCCGTCCCGCTGCTCGGCCAGGTGCCGATGGACGTCCGGCTGCGCGAGGGCGGCGACGCCGGCCGCCCGCTCGTGCTCGACGCGCCCGACAGCGAGGCGGCCAAGGAGCTGCTCAAGGTGAGCGACGCGCTGACCGGCCGCCCGCGCGGGCTCGCCGGCATGTCGCTCGGGCTGTCGCCCGCCGGCCGCTAG
>CANKBT010000068.1 GCA_947479995.1 Frankiaceae bacterium
CGTCCGGCTCGCCGGCGAGCCCCGCGGCGGCGGCCGCCCCCGCGCCGGCGGGACCGACGACGCCGAGCGCGTGCGCCTCGTCGACGAGCAGCGCCGCGCCGTGTGCGCGGGCGGCGTCGTGCAGCGCGGCGAGCGGTGCGAGGGCGCCGTCGACCGAGAAGACCGCGTCGGTCACGACCAGCGCGCGCGGGGCGCGGCGGGCCGCCAGCACCGCGCGCACGGCGGCCGGGTCGCGGTGCGGGACGACGACCACGTCGGCCCGCGAGAGCCGACAGGCGTCGACGAGCGACGCGTGGTTCGCCGCGTCGGAGACGACGAGCGCGCCCGGCCCGGTCAGCGCGGTGACGGCGGCCAGGTTGGCCAGGTAGCCGCTGCTGAGCACCAGCCCGCGCTCGGTGCCGGTGCGTGCCGCGAGGGCCGCCTCGAGGTCGCCGTGCGCGTCGGTCGTGCCGGTGACGAGCCGCGAGCCGGTGGCGCCGGCGCCGTACGCCTCGACCGCCGCGACCGCCGCGGCGACGACCGCGGGGTGGCGCGCCAGGCCGAGGTAGTCGTTGGACGCGAGGTCGAGGCCGTCCGCGCCCGCCCCCGGGCCGCGGCTGCGCAGCGCGCGGTGCAGGCCGGCGCGCTCGCGGGCAGCGGCCGCGTCGGCCAGCCAGGCGAGCGCGTCGGTCACCGGCCGACCCTAGGCGGTGGCCGCCCGCTCCCTACGCTGGCGGCGTGAGCACCCTGGCCGACCTGCTCGCGCGCACGGCGCTGTCGCGCGCGGACGGCGACGTGCTGCGCCGCCTGGTGGCCGAGTGGCAGCTCATGAGCGACCTGTCGTTCGCCGACCTCGTGCTGTGGGTGCGCACCCGCGAGGGCACCTGGCTCGCGGCGGCGCACCAGCGCCCGACCACCGGGCCGACGAGCCACCCCGAGGACGTCGTGGGCACCGTGCTCGACGACGGCGGGGGCGACCGGCTGGACCGCGCGTGGTCGGGCCGCCGGGCGGTGCGGGACGCCGAGCCCGAGTGGCGCGGCCGCACGCCGGTGCGCACCGAGGCGGTGCCCGTGCTGCGCGCCGGGCGGCCGGTCGCGGTGCTGTCGCGCGAGACGCACCTCGGCGCGGGGCGCATGCCCAGCCAGCTCGAACTGGCCTACCTCAGCGTCGCCGGCGAGCTGCTGCAGATGGTCGCCGAGGGCGCCTTCCCCTACCCGGGGCAGGGCCCCGACCCGGAGTCGGCGCCGCGGGTCGGCGACGGCCTGCTGCGCCTGGACCGCACCGGGCACGTCGTCTACGCCAGCCCCAACGCGCTGTCGGCGTTCCGGCGCCTCGGCGTCGGCGGCGACCTGCTCGGCGCGCACCTGGGCCACACGATCGCGGCGCTGCCGGTGCCCGGCTCGCTCGACGAGCCGCGCGGCTCGGCGGCGGTCGCGGCGGCCCTGCGCTTCCTCGAGCCGCGCGACTCCGAGGTGGAGGCGCAGGGCGCGACCGTGCTGCTGCGCGTCATGCCGCTCGTGCCCGGCGGCGAGCCGCGCGGCGCGCTGGCGCTCGTGCGCGACGTGACCGAGCTGCGCAGCCGCGACCGGCAGCTGATGGGCAAGGACGCGACGATCCGCGAGATCCACCACCGCGTGAAGAACAACCTGCAGACGGTCGCGGCCCTGCTGCGCCTGCAGGCCCGGCGGCTGCCCGACCCGTCGGCGCGCGCCGCGCTCGAGGAGTCGGTCCGCCGCGTGGCGAGCATCGCGATGGTGCACGAGACGCTCTCGCTGGCGCTCGACGAGTCGGTGGCCTTCGACGGCATCGCCGACCGGGTGCTCGCCATGTGCGCGGAGGTGGCGGTGCCGGAGGCGCAGGTCGAGGTGCTGCGCCGCGGCGGCTTCGGGGTGCTGCCCGCCGAGGTCGCGACGCCGCTGTCGATGGTGCTCACCGAGCTGGTGCAGAACGCCGTCGAGCACGGCTACCCGGCGGGGGGCGGCGGGCGCATCGAGGTGCGCGTCGACCGCGCGGACGACGCGCTGCGGGTGGTGGTGGCCGACGACGGCGCCGGCCTGCCCGAGGGCTTCGACGCCGGGGCCTCGACGCGGCTGGGGCTGCAGATCGTGCGGACCCTCGTGGAGGGCGAGCTGCGCGGCGCGCTCGTGCTGCGCGCGCGGCCGGGGGGCGGGGCGGAGGCGGCGGTCAGCCTGCCGCTGGCGGCGGGCTGACGCCGGGCACCGGCGGGGCGCTGGCGCCGGGGTCCTGCGGGCCGACGCCGGGGTCCTGCTCGTTGGCGCCGCTGAGCTCGCGGTAGACGAGCACGAAGACCAGCACGAGCAGCGCCAGCGCGAGCAGCAGCGCGAGGCGGAAGCGCCAGACGGCGAGCCAGGGCGGCGGCGCCTCGCGGCCGAGGAGCGGGGGCCGGACCCAGAGCTCGCGGGCGCCGGTCACGGGGTGCGTCAGGCGGTCTGGGCGCGAACGCGGCCGCCGCGCCGCGCGAGGGCGCGCCGCTCGTCCTCGTCGGTGCCGCCCCAGACGCCGGAGTCCTGGCCGGACTCGAGGGCCCAGGTCAGGCAGTCCGTGACGACCGGACACCGCCGGCAGACGACCTTGGCCTCCTCGACCTGCACGGCGGCGGGGCCGCTCGTGCCGATCGGGAAGAACAGCTCCGGGTCCTCGTCACGGCAGAGCGCGTGGTGGCGCCAGTCCATGCGGCCAACTCCTTCACACCGCGGGCGCCGAGGGCCCCCGCGCTCGCCACCGGCGCGGCGTTGCACCGGGGTCACGCTGGGTCGGGCGCGCCCTCGTGCCGAGCTCCGCGGTCAGCGGGCTGGTCCCTGGTGGTGCGCCGCGCTGCAACACTCGCACCGCGTGAGAGCGCGTGTAAAGCGCGCAGCCCCCGATGTCCCGTTCGCGCGTGTCGCGTTCGTCACTCCGGGGTGAACGGCGTGTGACCTGCGCGGTCAGACGAGCACCGTCAGTGCGCGCGGCACGCTGCGCAGCACCACCCGGGTGCGGTCGCCCAGGTCGTCGCCGTCGAGCTGGAAGGGCAGCGGCGCCGACGACGACAGGGTGAGCGCCGGCAGGTCGTGCAGCGACAGCACCCCGCGCCCGCGCGGGCGGGGGGTGCGGGCGAGGATCTGCCCCAGGTGGCGCAGCGTCGGCAGGGTGGCGAGGCCGCGCAGGCCGAAGACGTCGAGGCCGGTCTCGAACGACGCCTGCGGGCACGGCTGCACCGGCCGGCTGTTGAGGTAGGTCCACGGCGAGGTGTTGCAGACGAGCGCGAGCGCCAGGGGCTCGGGCGCGGCGCCCTCGCGCTCGAGCACCAGCTGCGGCGTGCGGCGGTCGGTGTGGGTGAAGAACTGGCGCACGCCCGAGCGCACGTACAGCCCGGTGGTGGCGCGGCGGCCCGCGGCCCGGCGCTGCTCGACGCGCCGCACGACGTCGGCGTCGAGCCCGAGGCCGGCGTTGAAGGTGAACCAGCGGTCGTCGGCGGTGGCCAGCCCGAGGGTGCGGCGGCGGTCGTGCTGCAGCGCGTCGAGCAGCTCGCCGGTCGCCTCGACCGGCGACGCCGACATGCCGAGGGCGCGGGCGAAGACGTTGGCGCTGCCGCCCGGCACGACGCCGAGCGCCGGCAGGCCGTCGCGCGGGCCGTCGCTGAGCAGGCCGTTGACGACCTCGTTGACGGTGCCGTCGCCGCCGAGGGCGACGACCGCGTCGAGCTCGTCGGCGACCGCGTCGCGGGCCAGCTCGGTGGCGTGGCCGCGGGCCTTGGTCTCGGCCACGTCGAGTCGGCAGGTGCTCGCCAGCGCGGACGCGAGGACGTCGCGCGCGCGGAGCGTGGTGCCGGTGGCCTTGGGGTTGACGACCAGCAGCACGCGCACCGGACGAGGCTAGCCTGCCCCGCGTGACCGAACCGGTGCGCCGACCCCCGGCCCTGCGCCGCGCCGCGCTGCTCGTGGCCCTCGAGGCGGTGGCCCTGCTCGTGGTCAGCGGGGCGTACGCGGTGGCGGGCGTCGTCGGCGACCCGGACGACCGGTCCGCCACGGTGCTGGCCGGCGTGCTCGGCGTGCTGCTCGGGCTCGGGCTGCTGCTCGTCGCCCGCGGGCTCGACCGCGGCAGCGCGTCGGCGTGGGCGCCCGCGGTGCTGCTGCAGGTCTTCCTCGCCGTCATCGGGGTGAGCGCCCTGCGCGCGGGCGACTACGCCGTGGGCGTGCCGCTCGTGGTGCTGCTCGGCGCCGTGCTCTACCAGCTGGCGACGCCCGAGGCGCGCCTGGCCTACCGCGAGCGGGAGTAGCTACTCCTCCGAGAGCAGGCCCTGGCGCAGCTGCGCGAGCGTGCGCGCCAGCAGCCGCGACACGTGCATCTGGCTGATGCCGAGCTCGGCCGCGATCTGCGACTGGGTCATGCCGCCGAAGAAGCGCAGCAGCAGGATCTTCTTCTCGCGCGCGGGCAGCTGCTCGAGCAGCGGCTTGAGCGACTCGCGGTACTCCACGCCCTCGAGCGCGTCGTCGGTCATGCCGAGCGAGTCGGCGACCGCCGGGCTGTCGTCGTCGCCGCCGTCGGGGGCGTCGAGGCTCACCGCGGAGTAGGCGTTGGCCGACTCCAGGCCCTCGAGGATCTCCTCCTCGGTGAGCCCGAGGTGCTGCGCGAGCTCGGCGACCGTGGGGGAGCGGCCGTTCTTCTGCGACAGGTCGCTCGTGGCCTTGGTCAGGCTGAGCTTGAGCTCCTGCAGGCGGCGGGGCACGCGGATCGCCCAGCCCTTGTCGCGGAAGTGCCGCTTGATCTCGCCGACGATCGTCGGGGTGGCGTAGGTCGAGAACTCGACGCCGCGCTCGAGGTCGAAGCGGTCGACGCTCTTGATGAGGCCGATGGTCGCGACCTGCACGAGGTCGTCGAGCGGCTCGCCGCGGTTGCGGAAGCGGCGGGCGAGGTACTCGACGAGCGGCAGGTGCTGCTCGACGAGCTCGTCGCGCAGCCGGGCGCGCCGCGGGTCGTCGGGCGCCATCTCGGCGAGCTGGGCGAAGACCTGGCGCGCGTGCGCGCGGTCGGCGGCGGTGCGCTCGCTGCGGGTCGGCGCGACGACCTCGGCCGGCACCTCCTCGGGCGCGACGTCGACGTCGAGGACGGGGCGCTCGGCGTCGGGCCGCTCCTGGTCGGGGACGGCCGGCACGGTGACGACCGCGTCGGGCGTCTCGCTCACGCCGACGGCTCCCGGCGCTTGCGCAGCGACAGGGTGACGCGGCGGTCGGCGTCGACCGCGCTGTCGACCTCGCCGACGAGCGCGGTGAGCACGGTCCAGGCGAAGGTGTCGCGCGACGGCTCCTCGCCGTCGAGCGTCGGCACGGTGACGGCCACGGCGAGCGCGTCGCCGGTCAGCTCGAAGTCGCAGGTGAGCTCGGCGCCCGGCACGGCCTGGACGAGGAGCATCGCGCAGGCCTCGTCGACGGCGATCCGGAGGTCCTCGATGTCGTCGATGGTGAAGTCGAGGCGCGAGGCCAGGCTCGCCGTGGCCGTGCGCAGCACGGAGAGGTAGGCGCCCGCCGCCGGCAGGCGCAGGCTGACGACGTCGCGGCCGGCGCCGGAGAGCGCGCTGCCGCCGTCGGCCACGCTCGTGGGGGTCGTGTCCACCCTGGTCCCGTTCTCTGAGGCTCGCGGCCGCCGCGGTGCGGGCCGTCCGGACGAGACTACGGCGACGGCTGCCCGGCGTGCGAGGGCCGTCGGGTCGACGGCGCGCCCCGGCACGGCCCGGCGCGGCGGCCCCGGCGCGGCAGCGCAGACTGCACGGGTGACCGAGCCGCTGCCGCTCCGGCAGGCCCTGCCGCTGGTGGCCGCGGGCGGGGCCGCCGGCGCGCTCGCCCGGCTCGGCGCGACGCAGGCGGTGCCGGGGGCGGCGGGCGTGCTCGCGGTCAACCTGCTCGGCTGCCTGCTGCTCGGCGTGCTCGTCGGCGCGCGCCGCGACGACGCGCGGCTGCGCGCCTTCGCCGGCACCGGCGTGCTGGGCGGCTTCACCACGATGTCGGCGCTCGCGGTCGACGCCGCCGAGCGGTCGCCCGGGCCGGCCCTCGCGCTGCTCGGGGCGAGCGTCGCCGGCGGGGTGCTGCTGGTGCGGCTCGGCCGTCGGCTCGGGGCGCGCGCGTGACGGCCCTGCTCGTCGTGCTGGGCGCCCTCGTCGGGGCCCCGGCGCGGCTGCTCGTCTCGCGAGCGCTGCCCGGGCCGCGCGGCACCCTGGCGGTCAACGCCGCCGGCAGCCTCGCGCTCGGCGCGCTGGCGGGCGCCGGGCCGTCGGCGACCGCCCTGCTCGGCGCCGGCTTCTGCGGGGCCTTCACGACCTTCAGCGCCTTCGCGCTCGAGGCGGTGGAGGAGGCCCGCCCGGCCTACGTGCCGCTCACCCTCGTGCTGTGCGTCGGCGCGGCGGCGCTCGGGCTGGCGCTCGCCGGCTGAGCCCGGCGGCGCCACGGAACGAGCGCCCGCGCCCGGGCGCGGGCGCGCGGGTCGAGGGCCAGCAGCAGCCCGTCCGCGACGAGCAGGGTCGCCAGCGCGAAGAACGCCGCCTCCTCGACGGGCAGCCCGAGCAGGAGCAGCCCGGTGCTGGAGGCCTCGGCGACCGTCCAGACGCCGTCGGCCAGGGCGAGCCGGTCGACGGCGCACAGCCACAGCACCACCGGCCCGGCGAGCAGCGCGCGCGTCCGCCGCCGGCCGCCCAGCAGGTCGCCCGCGACGCCGTGCTGCAGCGCGAGCGGCACCGCCGCCCAGGCCAGCAGCAGCCCGGCGTAGCGGACGTGCCCGCCGGCGGCGACGAGGCCGGCGCCGAGCGCGGCGACAGCCAGCCACGCGGCGGCGCCGCGCGCCCGGCTCCCGCGCGGCGCGGGCTGCGCCGGGGCGAGCAGCCCCGTGCGCAGCCCCCACGCCGCGACGAGCAGGACGAGCAGGACGACGAACGCGTACTCCTCGACCGGGACGCTCCCGACGGTCAGGAGCACCCGGCCGTCGCCGTAGGACCAGACGCCGGTGCTGACCAGGTGCTCGTCCCACGGCGCCGTCCAGGTGAGGGCGACCACGGCGAGCACCGCGACCGCCGCCCGCTGCTCGCGACCGGGGCGGGTGCCGCGCAGCAGCAGCAGCGCGGGCAGCAGCACGAGCAGCGCGTCGACCTGCCAGTAGTCCACCGTCGCCTCCTGCGGGGTGGGGCGCGGGCGGTGCGAGGGGGGCTAGGCGGTCGGCGCCGGGGCCGGGCGGCCGCCGCGCGAGGCGTCGGAGTCCGCGGCGTCGTGCTGCTGCTCGGCGAGCCACTGCGGGTCGTCGTAGCCGCTCTTGATGCGGGCGATCTTGAAGATCACCAGGCCGAACGCCGCCTTGGCGAAGATGTCGGCGAACGTGTAGCCGAACTGCTTGAGCACGAACGCGTCCGCGCCGTCGATGCCGAGCACCGGGAACAGGTAGGCGATCGGGTAGACGCCCCACAGGCCGATGAGCATGATCCGCAGCTTGCCGACGGTGCTGCGCACCTCCGGCGGCTGCCGGTCGAGCGACTTGGTGAGCTCGACGAACAGCACGTAGAGGATGTAGAGGAACGGCAGGGTCGACAGGGCGCCCCACAGCAGGCGGGTGCCGTCGTCGTCCGCGATCTCGCCCGGGTAGCCCAGGACGATCATCGCCGCCGAGGCCGGCACGAGCTTGTAGAGCAGGCCGCGCTGCACGGCCGCGGCGAGCGCCAGCACGGCGATCGTCTCGACGAGCAGCAGCGGCACCGTGAGCAGCCAGTCGACGTAGCGGTAGCCCTCGTTGAAGGGCACGTTGGTCAGGACGTACGTGCCCTCGCCGCCCTGCGCGGTGGTCTGGTACGAGTCCTTGAAGTTGTCGAAGATCCGCACGTAGTGGTACGTCGCGATGAACACGACCACCGCCGAGATGATGATCGCGTTGCGGTAGCGCGGCAGGACGCGGCGCTGCGACAGCACCAGGTACAGCCCCGTGAAGCCGAGGCTGGCGATGGCGAGGGACAGCAGGTTGTAGACCGTGTCGTACTGCGACGAGCTGAGCTCGAGGACTTGCTCCATCGGGTGCACTCCCGGAGGTGGGGCGCCGCGAGGCGCGCGGACGAGCGGCCGCCCCGACGGGGGCGAGCCGGTCCCGTGCGGCGGGGCCGTGAGCGTCGCGTCGACTGTCGGCGGTCACGGTCTCGTCGGGGCGAGCCGACTGTGACGCGGTCAAGATCAGAGCGCAACTCGAACAATGCCTGGCGCGCTTCGGCTCCCGGTGCGAGCATCGCGGCGTGGCCCTCGCGAGCACGGCCGGCACCGCGGCACCGGCCGTCGACCCCCTGCTCGGCGCCGCGCGCCGGCTGTCCGTCGGGCTGCTCGCCGGGGCGCTGGCCGTCGGCCTCGCGGCGCAGCTGCTCGCGCCGGGCGCCCTGCGCGCCGCCGCGCCCGCCCTGCTGGTCGCCGCCGTCGCGGCCGGGCTGCCGCACGGCGCGTCCGACGTGTCGCTGCTCGCCGCCCGCGGGCGCCCGCGGGCGGCCCAGGCGGCGTACGCCGTCGCCGCGCTCGCGGCGCTCGCCGTCGCGCTCGCGCTGCCCGGCCCGGCGCTGGTCGTGCTGCTCGTGCTGTCGGTCGCGCACTTCGCCGAGGGCGAGCAGGGGTGGGCGCGCGCCGCCGGCGAGCCGGGCGCGCTGCTGCCCGCCCTCGCCGTGGGCACCGCCGCCGTCGTGCTGCCCCTGGTGACCTCACCGGCCGACGTGCGGCCCGTGCTCGACGACCTCGCCCCGGCGGTCGGCAGCGCCGTCGCCGGCGGCCCGGTGCGCCTCGCCCTCGCCGCCGTCGTGGTCGTGCTGGCGCTCGCCGCGCTGCGCCGGCCCGGGCGGCGGGCCGAGCTCGTGCTGGTCCTGGCCGTGCTCGCCGCGCTGCCGCCGCTGGTCGCCTTCGCCGTGTGGTTCGCCGGCTGGCACGCCGTGCGCCACGGCGCGCGGGTGCTCGTCGCGCACCCGCCTGAGCGCCGGAAGGCGCTCGTGCGCACCTGGCTCGCGCCCTCGCTCGCCGCGGCCGCCGGGCTCGGCGCCCTCGTCGCGGCCACCGGCGGCGTGCCCGCGGCGCTCGTGCTGGGGCTGCTCGCGCTCACCGTGCCGCACGCGGTCGTCGTCGCCACGGGCCTGCGCCGCGCCTGACCCGCCGGACGAGGGGCTCAACCCCGCGGCGGACCTGCCGATCACTGCGGTGTGGAGCGTCGTGCCGGCCTGGGGGCGTCCTTCGCCGTGCCCGCGACCGTGGGCGCCGCGCTGCTGCTCACCGAGCTCGTCGAGGCGTCCGCGCTGCTGCGCGCCGTGCAGGTGCTGCTCGTGCTCGGGCTCGGCGTCGGCGGGGTGCTCGTCACCCGGGCCGTGACCGCGGGGCAGCGCCGGGCCCACGCCGAGCTCGTCGCCGAGGGCGCGCGCCGCGCCGAGGCCGAGGAGGCCCTGCGCCGGCGCGAGGCGTTCCTCAGCGGCCTCGTCGACGTGCTGGGGGTCGAGGTGGTCGCCGTCGACCCCGCCGGCCGCCCGCTGCTGTGGAACGAGGCCAGCCGCCGGGCGTACGGCGTGCGCGACGAGGCCGACGCCGGCGCGCCCGAGGACTGGGCCGAGCGGTTCGTGCTGCTCGACCGCGACGGCGCCCCGCTGCGCAGCGAGGACCTGCCGCTGCGCCGCGCGCTGGCCGGCGAGCGCGTCGAGGGCGCCGAGGTCACCGTCGCGCCGCCCGGCCGCCCGCTGCGCCGCCTGCTCGTGCACGCCCGCCCGCTGCGGCTGCCCGACGGCGAGCTGCTCGGCGCGGTGTCGGCCGGCCACGACGTCACCGCGCTGCGGCACCGCGAGGACGAGCTGCGCCGGCTCAACGCCGACCTCGACGCCGTCGCGCACGCCAAGGACGCGGTGCTCACCGGCAGCGACGCGCGCGAGGCGGTGTGCGTCGCGGCGGTCGAGATCACCGGCGCGCTGTCCGTGCTGCTCCTCGAGGTCACGGACGACGGCCGCTGCCTGCGCACGACGCGCTCCTCGGGACTGGAGCTCCCGCCGCTGGAGCTGCCCGTCGACTCCGGCTCACTGGCCTCGCTGGCCCTGCGCACCGGCGAGGTGCAGGTGGCGGCCGACGTGCGCGCCGACCCGGTCGTCAACCAGGCGGTCGTCGGGATGTTCGACGCGCTCACCGGCGCGCCGCTGCTGCAGGCCGCCGTGCACGTGCCGCTGCTGCACGAGGGCCGCGCGCGCGGCGTGCTGTCGGTCGCGCTGCCCGCGCGCCTCGGGGCCGGCGACGCCCGCCTGCTCGGCCTGCTCGAGCTGCTCGCCGCCGACGCCGTCGGCGCCATCGCGCGCGAGGACCTCGTGCGCCAGCTCGCCTCGCAGGCGCTCACGGACGCGCTCACCGGGCTGCCGAACCGCCGCGCCTGGGACGACGACCTCGCCCGCGAGGTGGCGCGCGCGGGCCGCGCCGGCGGGACGCTCACCGTGGCCGTGCTCGACCTCGACCACTTCAAGCACTTCAACGACGCGCACGGCCACCCGGCCGGCGACCGGCTGCTGGCCGACGTCGCCGCCCTGTGGAGCGCCCGCGTGCGGGCCGGCGACGTCGTCGCCCGGCTCGGCGGCGAGGAGTTCGGCGTGCTGCTGCCGGACTGCCGCACGGCCGACGCCGTGCCGCTCGTCGCCCGGCTGCTCGACGGCCTGCCCGGCGGCGCCACCTGCTCGGCCGGCGTGGCGTCGCTGCGCGAGGGCGACGACGCCGCGGCGCTGCTCGCCGCCGCCGACCGCGCGCTCTACCGCGCCAAGGAGTCCGGGCGCGCCCGGCTCGTCGTCGCCGACCCCGCGCCGCAGCAGCGCACGCCCGTCTGAGCGGGTAGGCCCCGGGCGTGGAGCGCACGCCCGACGGCCGGTACGTCGTCATCGACGGGCGGCGCTGGCGCGCCACCGACCCGGCCGTTCCCGAGGACGTCGCCGCCCGGCTGCGCCGGGCGCTCATGGCCGCCCGGCGCGACGTCGGCACGGCCCTGCGCCACGGCGACCCCGACGCCGAGCGGGAGGCCCGCGCCCGCGTGCACCGCGCCAAGACGGCGCTCGGCGAGCGCGGCACGCCGTGGTGGGAGCAGGACGACGACGCCCGCCGCGCCCGCTGGGAGGCGGGGCTCGACCCCGACTAGCCGCCCGCGAGCGCCGTCAGCGCGTCGCCGTCGACGCGGTAGGTCGTCCACTCCTGCTGCGGCACGGCGCCCAGCGCGCGGTAGAAGCCGATGGCGGGCGCGTTCCAGTCGAGCACCCACCACTCGAAGCGGCCGTAGCCGCGGGCGACGCAGACCCGGGCGAGCTCCTGCAGCAGCGCCCGGCCGAGGCCGGTGCCGCGGGCGGCCGGGCGCACGAACAGGTCCTCGAGCCACATCCCAGGCCGGCCGGTCCACGTCGAGTAGGTGACGTACCAGAGCGCGAAGCCCACGACCTCCCCGTCGTGCAGCGCGACCGCGCAGGACGCCGTGCCCTCGACGAACAGCGCGCGGTGCAGGTCGTCCTCGGTGGCCTCGACGGCGTCGGGCTCGCGCTCGTACTCCGCCAGCTCGTGCACGAGGCGGTGCAGCACCGGCACGTCGGCGGGCTCCGCCGCGCGGATCACGCAGCGTCCTCGGGCGGGTGCGCGGTGACGTCGTTCCAGGTCTTCACGACGCGGTGGCCGTGGTAGGTGCCGAGGGTCGACAGCGACGCCGCCTCCATGGTGAACAGCCCACCCGCGTGCGCCTCCAGGCCGACCCAGACGGCCGCGAGCGCGCGCAGCGAGTGGCCGTGCCCGAACAGCGCGACGTCGCCGCCGTCGAGCAGCGGCGCGACCCGGTCGACGGTGCGGCGGCAGCGCTCCTGCACCTGCCGCCAGTCCTCGCCCTCGGGCGCCCCGTCGGTGAACAGCCACCAGTCCGGGCGGTCCTCGCGGATCTCCAGCGTGCGGCGCCCCTCGTACGCGCC
>CANKBT010000069.1 GCA_947479995.1 Frankiaceae bacterium
GTCGCGCAGCACGACGAAGTGCTCCTGCCCGGCGTGCACGTCGGGCGCGAGCACCGCCCCGTGCGCGAGCGCGGCGGCCAGCGCCGCCTCGAGGTCGTCGACGCGCAGGTCGAGGTGCCAGCGGTTCTTGACCGTCTTGGCGTCGGGCACCCGCAGGAAGTCGAGCGGCGGCAGGCCCGGGGCGGTGAGCCGGGCGTCGCCGTCGGCGTGCGCGCGCACCTCGCCGCCTACCAGCCCCTGCCACCAGGCGGCCAGCGCGGCCGGGTCGGCGCAGTCGACGGCCAGCGCCACGAGCCCGGTGATCACCGCAGGGTGCCCCGGTAGACCTCGAGCGTGCGCGCGGCGACGGCGTCCCAGCCGAAGTGCTCGACGGCGCGCCGGCGGCCCGCCTCGCCCATCGCGGCCGCGCGCGCCGGGTCGGCGAGCACGGCGGCGACCGCCTCGGCCAGCCCGCGCTCGAAGGCGCCGGGGTCGCCCGCGTCGTACGGCACGAGCAGGCCGGTCTCGCCGTCGACGACCACCTCGGGGATGCCGCCGACGGCCGACGCGACGACGGCCGTCGCGCACGCCATCGCCTCGAGGTTGACGATGCCGAGCGGCTCGTAGACCGACGGGCAGACGAAGACCGTGGCGTGCGAGAGCAGCTGGGCGACGTCGCGCTTGGGCTGCATGTCGCGCACCCACACGACGCCGCCGCGCCGGCGCTGCAGGTCGGCGACCAGCTCCTCGGCCTCGGCGGCGATCTCCGGGGTGTCGGGCGCGCCGGCGCACAGCACCAGCTGCCCGGGCAGCTCGGCGGCCGCGCGCAGCAGGTGCGCCAGCCCCTTCTGCCGCGTGATGCGCCCGACGAAGACGGCGTACGGCTCGGCGGGGTCGACGCCGTGGCGCTCCAGCACGTCGACCTCGCCGGTCGGCCGGTAGGCCTCGGGGTCGATGCCGTTGTGCACGACGTGCACGCGCTCGGGGTCGACGTCCGGGTAGACCTCGAGCACGTCGCGGCGGGTGCCCTCGGAGACGGCGATGACGGCGTCGGCGGCGAGCACGGACGCCCTCTCCACCCACGAGCTGACGCGGTAGCCGCCGCCGAGCTGCTCGGCCTTCCACGGCCGGTGCGGCTCGAGCGAGTGGGTGGTGAGCACGTGCGGCACGCCGTGCTGCAGCGCGGCGAGGTGGCCCGCGAGGTCGGCGTACCAGGTGTGGCTGTGCACGACGTCGCAGCCGGCGACGGCGGCGGCGATCGACAGGTCGACCGAGAGCGTCTGCAGCGCGGCACCGGCGCCCGCCAGGCGCGGGTCGGGGGAGTGCGCGGTGGCGTCGTCGCGCGGGCCGCCGAAGCAGTGGACGTCGACGTCCGCGCCGGCAGCGCGCAGCGCCGGCACGAGGTGCTCGACGTGCACGCCGGCGCCGCCGTAGACCTCGGGCGGCCACTCCTTGGTCAGCAGGCCCACGCGCATGGCGGGGACCGTAGTGGGACAGGATGACCGCATGCGCTCCACCCCCAGGGTCCTCGGGATCGTCCTCGCGGGCGGCGAGGGCAAGCGGCTGTCGCCGCTGACGGTGGACCGGGCCAAGCCCGCCGTGCCGTTCGGCGGCATCTACCGCCTCGTCGACTTCGTCCTCAGCAACCTCGTCAACGCCGACTACCTGCGGATCGTGGTGCTGACGCAGTACAAGTCGCACAGCCTCGACCGGCACATCACGACGACCTGGCGCATGTCGCACCTGCTCGGCGACTACATCACCCCGGTGCCGGCGCAGCAGCGCCTCGGCCCGCAGTGGTTCCGCGGCTCGGCCGACGCCATCCACCAGAGCCTCAACCTCGTCTACGACGACGAGCCCGAGCACGTCGTCGTCTTCGGCGCCGACCACGTCTACCGCATGGACCCGCGGCAGATGGTCGAGCAGCACGTCGCCTCCGGCGCGGGCGTCACGGTCGCCGGCATCCGGGTGCCGCGCGAGGAGGCGACCGCCTTCGGCGTCATCCAGACCGGCCCGGACGGCCGCCGCATCGAGGCCTTCCTCGAGAAGCCGGCCGACCCGCCGGGCACCCCCGACGACCCGTCGATGACGTACGCCTCGATGGGCAACTACGTCTTCACGACCGAGGCGCTGCTCGAGGCGGTCAAGGCCGACGCGGGCGACGAGGGCTCCGTGCACGACATGGGCGGCAACATCATCCCGATGCTCGTCGACCGCGGCGAGGCCGAGGTCTACGACTTCCGCGACAACGACGTGCCGGGCTCGACCGACCGCGACCGCGGCTACTGGCGCGACGTCGGCACGCTCGACAGCTACTACGACGCGCACATGGACCTCATCTCGGTCCACCCGGTCTTCAACCTCTACAACCGGCACTGGCCGATCCTCACGAGCATCGGGGCGCACCCGCCGGCGAAGTTCGTGCACGACGCGCCGGGCCGCGTCGGCCAGGCGGTCGAGAGCCTCGTCAGCCCGGGCGTCATCGTCTCGGGCGGCCTGGTCAAGCGCTCGGTGCTGTCGCCCGGCGTGCGGGTGCACTCCGGCGCCGAGGTGCAGGGCGCGGTGCTCATGCACGGCGTTGACGTCGGCCGGGGCGCGCGCGTCGGCCGGGCCATCCTCGACAAGAACGTCGTCGTCTGGCCGGGCGCCAGCGTCGGCATCGACCCGGAGGCCGACCGGGCGCGGGGCTTCACGGTGACCGACGGCGGGGTCACCGTGCTCGGCAAGGGCGACCAGGTCGTCGCCTGAGCGTGACCGGGCCGTGCCCCTGCGGCGGTTAGCGTCGTGGGCGTGCGCCTGCCCCTGCTCGCCGCCGCCCTCGCGTCGACGGCCCTCAGCCTGACCGCCCTGTCCGCCTGCTCCGCCGGCGCGCCCGACACCGAGGCGCCCGACGTCACCGGTCTCACGGTGCTCGACGAGGACCCGAGCCACGAGCACGTGCGCGGCCCGCTGACGTACGACGCGGCGCCGCCCATGGGCGGCGAGCACAACCCCAACTGGCTGGCCTGCGACGTCTACGACGAGATGCCGCCGCTGGAGCTCGCGGTGCACAGCCTCGAGCACGGCAGCGTGTGGCTGGCCTACCGCCCGGGCACCGCGCCCGCCGACGTCGACCGCCTCGTCGCGCTCCGCGAGGGCAGCGTCGAGTCCGGCGAGTGGGTGCTCGTCGCGCCGTACGAGGACCTGCGCGCGCCGGTGGTGGCGACCACCTGGGGGGCGTCGCTGGCAGTCGAGCGGGCCGACGACCCGCGGCTCGCGGAGTTCGTGGAGGCGTACGCCGGCGGGGGCCAGGGCGGCGAGAAGGGCGTGCCGTGCGCGAGCGCCGAGAACGCCCTCGACGTCGAGCAGGGGCGGGCCCTCCTCGCGGCGGAGGCGGGTTGACCCGGTGACCTCCGGGGGACGCCGGTGCGCATGGAACCCTGGGTCATCGCACTGATCGTCCTGGCCGTGCTCGTCGTGCTGCTGCTGGTGATCACCAAGCTGCGGGCGAAGAAGCAGGCCGAGAGGCTGGAGCACCGGCGCGTGCAGGCCACGCACGAGCGCGAGCGCGGCCGCGAGGTCGAGCTCGAGGCCGAGCAGCGCGCCGGCGAGGCGCAGGCGCGGGCGGCCCGCGCCGAGCGCGAGCGCCTGGAGGCCGAGCGGGAGCTGCAGGCGGCCGAGGCCCGCAGCGCCGAGGCCCACGAGCTCAAGCAGCACGCCGACCGGATCGACCCGGACCACGGGCGGCACTAGCCGCGGGCGGCCTCAGGCGAGCGGCACGAGGCCCTCGTCGCGCAGCCACTGCGCGGTGCGGCGCATGCCCTCGTCGAGGCCGACCACGGGCCGCCAGCCGAGCACCTCGGCGGCCCGGGCGATCGAGTACGTGCCCGGGTGGGTGACGTACTCCAGGGTGCGCCGCGACATCGGCGCGCGGTCGCCGAGCAGCCCCACCGGCGCGGCCGCGGCCGACAGCAGGGCGCGCGGCAGCACCGGCAGGGGGCGGCCGACCAGCCGGGCGTAGTGGCCGAAGAACTCCCGCGGCGGCACGCCGACGCCGCTCGACAGGTGCAGCACCTCGCCGCGGGCCGCCCGCACGTCGGCGGCCGCGAGCGCGCCGGCGACGACGTCGTCGACGTAGACGGGCGACAGCACGGCGCGGCCCGACGGCACCGCCAGCTGGCGGCGCTGGAGCATCTGCACGGGGCGCACGGTCCACGGCACGCTGCCGGGCCCGTAGACGTCGCCGGGGCGCACCACGACGACGTCGGCGCCGCCCGCCCCCGCCCGCAGCACGAGGTGCTCGCTGGCGATCTTGGTGTCCGTGTAGGGGTTGCCGGTGGGGCGCACCGGGGCGTCCTCGGTGACCTGGTCGGGGAAGTCCGGGCCGTGCACGACGATCGACGACAGGTGCACGAGCCGGCCGCGCGTGGCCGCCTGCACGCGGTGGGTGCCGACGACGTTGACCTGCCAGAAGCGGTCGGGCGCGCCCTTCTCCCCGACGAGCGCCGCGGTGTGCAGCACGACGTCGGCCTCGCCGGCCGCGCGCTGCCACGGGCCGTCGGCGGTGAGGTCGGCGACGAGGTCGGTCGTCGCCGACGGGCGCACGTCGACGCCGGTGACGTCGTCGCCGCGCTCGCGCAGCGCGCGCACCACCGCCGCGCCGAGGAAGCCCGACGAGCCGGTGACCAGGGCGCGCACGGTCAGGCGCTCACGTGGTGCATGACGTGCTTGCCGACCGGCTCGCGCAGCCGCGCGGTGAGCGTCTCGGGGTCGAGCTCGGCGGGCTCGGTCGAGGCGACCCAGTCGGCCAGCACGTCGGCGAGCCGCTCGGGCTCGGTGAGGTGCGGGAAGTGGCCGGAGCGCTCGAAGACCTCGAGGCGGGCGCTGGGCACCGCCTCGGCCAGGGCGCGGCCGTGCTTGACCGGGATGATGACGTCGCGCGCCCCCCACACGACGAGCAGCGGCAGGTCGGCGGCGAGGTAGAGCCGGTCGCGGGCGTCGATGCGCTGCCCGCGCACGTCGAGCACGGCGCGGGCGGTGTGCACGAACGCCGCGCGGGTGGCGCGGTCGCCGAGGGTCGAGAAGCCGTACAGCGCCTCGGCGGTGCCCGGGTCGACCTTGACGCCCGCCCGCTGCAGCGCCCTGCCGACCTCCTGGCCGGCGCGCTTGACCCACGAGCCGGCCAGCAGCGGCAGCACGACCTCCGAGCCGGGCAGGGTCGCGGCGCGCAGGAAGGGGCTCACCTCCGGGCCGAGGCCGCCGGCGTCGACGAGTGCGAGGCGGCACACGCGCTCGGGGAACTGGTAGGCGAACTGCATGGCGATGCCGCCGCCGAGGGAGTGGCCGACGAGCGTCACGCGGTCGTGGCCGAGGGCCGACAGCAGGTCGCGGATGCCGCAGGCGTGGGCGCCGAGGGAGTAGTCGCCGCGCGGCTTGGCGCTCTCGCCGTGCCCGAGCAGGTCGGGGGCGATGACGTGGCAGGTGCGGGCGAGCCGGGTCATCACCTGCTCCCACTGCGAGGCGCGCGAGGCGATGCCGTGCACGAGGACCACGACGGGCCTGCCCTCGCCGGCACCGGCCTCGACGTAGCGCACGAGGTTGCCGTGGACGGGGAGCTCCGAGGTCGTCAGGGTCATGCGGCCCAGGGTGTTACCGCGGGTAACCCGCGTCAAGCGACGCTTGACACAGTGCCGCGCCGCGGTCAGTGTTACCGGCGGTAACACCGACGACCGACGGAGGACGCGTGTCCGGCTTCACCATGCAGCTCGACGAGGACCAGCTGACCCTGCAGAAGTGGCTGCACGAGTTCGCGACGGACGTCATCCGTCCCGCGGCCGCCGAGTGGGACGAGCGCGAGGAGACCCCCTGGCCGGTCATCCAGGAGGCCGCCAAGGCGGGCATCTACTCGCTCGACTTCTTCGCCCAGGCCCGCGAGGACCAGAGCGGCCTGTCGCTCCCCATCACCATGGAGGAGCTGTTCTGGGGCGACGCGGGCATCGGCCTGTCGATCGTCGGCACCACGCTCGCCGCGGCCGGCGTCGTCGCCAACGGCACCTTCGACCAGATCGTGCAGTGGGCGCCCGCGATGTTCGGCACCGAGACCGACGTCAAGCTCGGCGCGCTCGCCGTCTCCGAGCCCAACGCCGGCTCCGACGTCAGCAGCATGAAGACCACCGCCGTCTACGACGAGAAGACCGACGAGTGGGTCCTCAACGGCGTGAAGACCTGGATCACCAACGGCGGCATCGCCGACGTCCACGTCGTCGTCGCGTCGGTCGACGCCGAGCTCAAGGCCCGCGGCCAGGCCTCGTTCGTGCTCGGGCCGGACAGCAAGGAGCGCGGCCTGTCGCAGGGCCAGAAGTTCAAGAAGCACGGCATCCGCGCCTCGCACACCTCCGAGGTCATCCTCGACGACTGCCGCGTGCCCGGCGACCAGCTGCTCGGCGGCAAGGAGAAGCTCGACGAGCGCCTCGCCCGCGCCCACGAGCGGCTGAGGAACCCGTCGGCCGCCGCGTCCGGCAGCCGCTCGCAGGCCGCCATGGCCACCTTCGAGGCCTCGCGCCCGTCGGTCGGCGCGCAGGCCGTCGGCATCGCCCGGGCGGCGTACGAGTACGCCCTCGAGTACGCCAAGACCCGCGAGCAGTTCGGCCGCCCGATCGTGCAGAACCAGGGCATCGCCTTCCAGCTGGCCGACATGAAGACCAAGCTCGACGCCGCCCGCCTGCTGGTGTGGCGCGCCGCGTGGATGGGCCGCAACGAGCAGCCCTTCCTCCACGGCGAGGGCTCGATGAGCAAGGTCTACGCCTCCGAGGCGGCGGTCGACATCACCGAGCGCGCGATCCAGATCCTCGGCGGCAACGGCTACACCCGCGAGTACCCCGTCGAGCGCTGGGCCCGCGACGCCAAGATCTACACGATCTTCGAGGGCACCAGCGAGATCCAGCGGCTCATCATCAGCCGGGCGATCTCGGGCCACCAGATCCCCTGACCGCGGAGCCCGCACGCCCGTGACCGAGGCCCTCGCGCTGCCCGACCGGTCCGCGCGCCGAGCAGCCCTGCTCGACGCCGCCGACCGGGTCGTGGCGCGCGAGGGCCTCGCCGCGTCCATGGCCTCGGTCGCGGCCGAGGCGGGCGTCTCCAAGCCGATCCTCTACCGGCACTTCGGCGACAAGGGCGGGCTCACCGCCGCGCTCGCCGAGCGCCACACCGCCCGGCTGTGGGAGGTGCTGCGCGCGGCCCTCGGCACCTCCGGCACCCCGCGCGACCGCGTCGAGGCGACCGTCGGCGCCTACCTGGCGGCCATCGAGGCGCAGCCCCAGCTCTACCGGTTCCTCACCGCGCGCGAGGACGAGCCCGAGCAGGTCCGCGGCTTCACCCACGGCCTGGCCGCGCTGCTCACCCGCGGCATCGCCCTCGAGCTCGGCGTCGCGCCCGGCCCGCGCGAGCAGGTCTGGGCACGCGGCATCGTCGGCATGGTGCAGGCCACCGGCGACTGGTGGCTGGGCACCGACCCCCGGGGCGCCGACGGCCTGGCGCGCGAGGAGCTCGCGCGCCACCTCACCGACCTGCTGTTCGGCGCGTACGGGGCCGCGACGCGCTGAGCGGCACGCGAGCCGCGGTCGGCGCGCCGGTCCGCCGGTCGTGCCGCGCCCTAGACGCCCCGCAGCGCCGGCTCGAGCTCCTCGGTCCAGAAGCGCAGGAAGCCCTCCTGGTCGGGGCCGATCTGGCTGACGTAGACCTCGTCGAAGCCGGCGTCGGCGTACGCCTGCAGGCCCTCGACGTACGCGGCGACGTCCGGGCCGGTGGCCGCCGCGGTGCCGGCGGCCTGCTCGACGGTGACGACCTCGCCGATCTGGGCGAAGTGCGCGGGGTTCGGCAGGATCTGCGCGTTCTCGCCGGGCACGGCCTGGTGGCGCCACAGCCGGTGCACGGTCTCGTCCGCCTCCTGCTTCGTCGGCGCCCAGCAGACCTTGGCGCCGGCCTGCTTCACGCCGGTGCCGCCGCTGCTCACGTAGAGGTCGACGAGCTCCTTGCTGGGCTGCACGTTGACGTAGCCGTCGCCGATGCGGGCGGCCAGCTCGGTCGCCTTCGGGCCGAAGCCGCTGATGAGCACGGGCACGGGCTGCTCGGGCAGCGAGTAGAGCCGGGCGGTGTCGACGGTGTAGTGCTCGCCGCGGTGCCGGACGAGCTCGCCGGTCCACAGCCGGCGCATGACGTCGACGGCCTCCTCGAGCATCTCCAGGCGCACGTCGGCGGTCGGCCAGGCGTCGCCGAGGATGTGCTCGTTCAGCGCCTCGCCGGTGCCGATGCCGAACGAGAAGCGGCCGTCGAACAGCGCCTGCGTCGTCGCCGCGGCCTGGGCCATCACGGCCGGGTGGATGCGCACGAGCGGGCACGTGACGCTCGTGGTGACGCGCAGCCGCTCGGTGCGCCCGGCGATGGCGCCGAGCACCGCCCAGACGAAGGACGACTCGCCCTGCTCGTCGGTCCAGGGGTGGTAGTGGTCGCTGACCCACAGGTGCTCGAAGCCCGCGGCCTCGGCGCGCACGGCGTTGTCGACGAGCGAGCGGGGGCTCTGCTCCTCGCTGGACAGGAAGAAGCCGAAGGTCGTCACCTCGCGTCGCGTACCCGCGCGGGGCACCGCTACCCTCGGGCGCTCCACCCGCCCGGCCCCGCGTGGTGCGCTCGCGCAGGGGCGGGCACAGAACGGCTCTCCCGTGCGTTGTCCCGGCGCCGAGAGTCACCACCGCAGAGAGGCACCACCGCATGGCCACCGACTACGACCAGCCCCGCCGCAACGAGGCCGACGACCTCGGCGAGGACAGCCTCGAGGAGCTCAAGGCCCGTCGCGCCGAGGCCCAGGCGAGCAGCGTCGACGTCGACGAGGCAGACCTGAACGAGGCGCTCGAGCTCCCCGGCGCCGACCTGTCGGGCGAGGAGCTCACCGTCCGCGTCCTGCCGAAGCAGAGCGACGAGTTCACCTGCTCGTCCTGCTTCCTCGTGCACCACCGCAGCCAGCTCGCCAGCGACAAGGGCGGCAGCCTCGTCTGCCGCGAGTGCGCCGCCTAGCTCCTGCACCAGCCCCCGCACCACCCCGTACGGCCCCGTCGTCCCCGGACGTCGGGGCCGTCGTGCTGTCCGGGCCGTGCGCGGACAGCACGGGCGCGCACGTCTAGCCTGCCGCGGTGGGACCGACCGGCGAGCTGCCCGCGGAGGCCCGGCTGGGCCGGGGGAGCCACGCCCTGCGCCTCGTCGCCGTCGAGCGCACGGTCGACGACGTCGCCCTCGAGCTGCGCGTCGCCGTGCGCGGCTTCGCCGCCGCCGCGGCCTGCGACGTCGCCACGGGCGTGCTGGCCGACTGGCGGAGCGACCTGGCGCTCCTCCACGCCGCGCTGACCGGCCGGGCGGCGCTGACGTGCGATGGCGTGGAGCTGGTCATGACCGGCGACGGCCGCGGCGGCGTCCTCGTCGAGGGCGTCCTCGACAGCGAGACGGGCTGGGGCGACGGCGAGCGGGCGGTGCTGCGCTTCACCCTCCCCACGCTCGACCAGACCGATCTGCCGGCCGTGCTGTCGCTGCTCGACGCGGCCCTGGCGCCGCCGGCCTAGACCACGAGGTCGCCGGCGTCGCAGGCGTCGCAGCGCCCGCACGGCACGTCGACCGGCTCGCCGTACGGCGCCAGCAGGGCCGCGCGCCGGCAGCCGGGCGCGGCCGCGAGCGCGGCGAGCGGGGCCGGCGCGTCGGGGCCGGTCAGCAGCACGGCCCGCTCGGGGTGCACGCCGGTCAGCAGGTCGTGCCAGCCGTCGTGCTCGAGCGGCAGGTCGACGCCGACGAGGGTGCCGACGCGCGCGCGGCCGAGCGGCGGGTCCTCGCCGGCGGCGACGACGAGCGCGTCGAGCCGGCGCGTGCGCCAGGCCGCGACCGCCGCGGCCGCGCGGGAGGCCCGCATCGACGTCGCCCAGCCCTCGGCGCGCAGGCCGTCACCGCGCAGGGCGACGACCGTGCGGTCGAGCCGCTCGCGGCCGTCGACGACGACGAGCGTGCGGCCCTCGCGCACCACGCCGGCGAGCGCCCGCCGGCGGGCCTGCGCGCTGTGCGCGCGGAGCACCTCGAGGCGGCTGTCGACGTCCCAGCCGCCGCCGACGTGCACCGGGTCGCGCAGCGCGCCGAGCAGCGCGGCGACCTCCGCCGGGTCGGCGCGCGGCACGACGACGAGCGCGGGCGGTCGCGCGGCGGGCAGCACGCCCGGCGGCACCCCGTCGAGCACGACGAGCCCGGCGCCGGCGAGCTCGCCGGGGGCGCGGCGGAAGGCGAACTCGGGCGGCCGCTGCTCGTCCTGCATCGCCAGCAGGTCGACGGGCGACGGCGGCCGCGCCAGCACGGCGGGGGGCTCGGGCGGTGCGTCCCCGGCGTCCTCGCGCGGTGCGGCGTCGGGCTCGGGCTCGGCGGGGTCGGCGTCGTCGTCGGCGGCCTCGGGGGGCGGCCGCACCGGCGCGAGCGGCAGCACCGGGACGTGCGCGGTGAGCGGGCCGAGCGGCGGCGCGACGACGACCGTCGGGCCGGGCGTCGCGAGGCCGGCGAGCAGGCCGGCGGTCGAGCCGCCGCTGCCCGGGCGGGCGACGAGCAGGCAGTCGCGGCCGGCGGCGACCGCGTGCGCGGCGACGGCCTGCGCGGGCCGGGCCCCCGGCAGCCCGAGCACCTCGACGGCCACGGCCAGCGACGGCTCGCGGTCGCCCCGCCGGGCCGGCCAGCGCGGGTAGACGTCCGGCGGCCACAGGTAGGGCAGGTCGTCGGGCTCGTCGCCGAACAGCGGGCGGTAGGCGTCCGGGTCCTTGCGCAGCAGGGAGCTGCGGTGCGAGCGGTGCAGCGGCTCCAGGCCGAACCACGGCGGCAGCTCCGGGTCGTCGGGCACCTCGCCGCCGGTCCACTGCAGCAGCTGCGGCAGCACCGTGTCGGCGTTGCCCCGGCGGGTCCACTCCCGGCAGTTCTCGACGCCGTACCGGACGAGGCCGGGCACGAAGCCGCGCCACATGCGCACGGCGGGGTGGTTCTTCCAGGCGTACTCGGGCCAGGTCAGGGCGCGCAGCACCTGGAAGGTCTCGACGCGCTGCTTGCCGAGGCGCCGGCTGTCGAGGACCTGGCTGCTGACCACGAGGTCCGGGTAGGGCAGGAAGGTCTGCACCTCCGGCATCTACCTCAGAGCGTGCTGAGGAACCCCCGCACGAGCGCCATCGTCTCCTCGGGGTGCTCGAACTGCGGCACGTGGCCGCAGTCCTCGAGCACGATCGACGCGGCGTGCGGCAGGGCGTCGGCGACGTGCCGGGCGAACGACGCGGGCACGAGCCGGTCGCGGTCGCCCCACAGGAACAGCGCGGGCGGCAGCAGGCCGGGCAGGCGGTCCCAGAAGCCGTGGCGCCCGTGCGCCTCCTCGAGGTAGATCTGCCGCGCCGTCTGCAGGAACGAGGCGCGGTGCGCCGGCGACCGGAAGACCCGCTGCGCCTCGTCGGCGGCCGCGTCGTACCAGGGCTGGGGGAGGCGGTCGGGCTGGCTCATCATCGCCTTGATGCCCTCGACGACGACGCGGTGCGGCAGCGTCGGCAGCGGCAGCCGGGCGAGGCCCGGCGGCATGAGCCGCACCGCCGGCACGAACTGGCGCAGCCGCCGGAAGGCCGGCGACGGCGTGAGCAGCACCAGGCCGCGCACCGACTTCGGGTGGCTCAGACCGGCCTCCATCGCGACGCGGCCGCCGAGGCTGTTGCCCACGACCACCGCCCCGCGCGAGCCGGTCGCGACCTGGAAGGCCTCGA
>CANKBT010000070.1 GCA_947479995.1 Frankiaceae bacterium
CCCCCGGTCACGTCCGCTCCCCCGGCGTGGTGGCGACGCTCGTCGCTGCAGTCGGCCGCGCGGCCGTGCGACCGCATACGCTCTCCATCCCAGGCTCCACGCCCCTCGTTGACGGCCAGGACGGCGACGCAGAGACCGCGACCGGGTCCACCCCGGTCAGCCTTGCGAGGTCGTCGTAGTCGCGCGCGCGCGAAGTGCGCGACGCCTCGGCCATCAGCAGCCGCACGCCGAGCCGCAAGCGGTGCCGGCGCCTGCGGCGGCAGGCGGCAAGGAGCTGGCCGGGCCGCAGCAGCCCTCACCGCGCCATGCCTCCCGGCCCTCCTTGAGGGCGACAGCCGCGATGACGAGGCCGGCGAGCGGGTCGGCCCAGGCCCACCCGAGCGTGGCGTTGAGCAGCAGGCCGGCCAGCAGGACGGCGCTGAGGTAGGTGCACAGCAGCGTCTGCGTGCCGTCCGCCACGACGGCGTTCGACTGCAGCGCTCGGCCCGTGCGGCGCTGCGCCGCGGACAGGAAGGGCATGACGAACAAGGAGGTCGCCGCCAGCAGGATGCCGACGCGCGAAGCGTCGGGCTCGGCGCCTCCCAGCAGTGCGCGGACGCTGTCTTGCGCGACGTAGGCCGCGAGGGCGAAGAAGGACAGGGCGATGAGCCTGAGCGCCTGCCGCTCCCGGGTCTCGGGCAGTCGAGCCCGGAACTGCCACAGGATGACCAGCCCGCTGCTCACCTCGACGACGCTGTCGAGCCCGAAGCCGACCAGAGCGGCAGAGCCGGCGACCACCCCGGCGCTGATGGCGATCACCGCCTCGACGGCGTTGTAGGTCACGCTGGCTGCGGCGAGCAGCTGCGCCCGACGCCCCAGGCGCCGCCGATCGGCCATCGTCTCAGGCGCTGCCAGCTCGACGTCGGTCACGAGCCGACCTGCTCGCCGTAGACCGGGCACAGCACCACCGCGTCGCCCGTGGCCGCCAGGAGGCGCTCCGCGGCGGCAAGCAGGTCGAGCAGCTCCGGCTGCGCCAGGGAGTAGAAGGAGGCGCGTCCTTCCACGCGGGCGCTGACCAGCCCGCAGTCGCGCAGGCAGGCGAGGTGCCCGGACACGGTGGACTGCGCCAGGCCGAGGTGGGCCGTCAGGTCCACGACGCGCTGCTCGCCGTCGGCCAGCGCCCTCACGATCTGCAGCCGCGCCGGGTCAGCGAGCCCGCGGAACAGGCACACCGCGGGCGAGAGAGCAGTCACTGACGATGACATCGGCATACGGCGATGCTGCATCCCGCGGCTCGTGACGTCAACACCCTAGGGCCGAGGGCCCGCAAGACGACGGTCGTTTCGCCTGGGCCCTCGTGGACCGGTCCTCCGCCGTCAGTCGACAGTCAGTCGACAGTGGAGAGGAGGGCGCCGCTGCGCGTCGCCGCGTCGCCGAGGGCGGCTGGGGAGGACGCTACCGAGCCAGCGCCTCAAGATGAGCGCATGGACAGCACACGCACCCGACGTCCCGCCGCGCTGCTCGTCGGGGCCGCGCTCCTCGCGCTCGCGGGATGTGCTGACAGGACATCGCCTCAAGCGTCCCGCGGCGGAGGAGTGCCTCCCCGCGTAGCCCCGGCAGAGGCGGACGGTGCGGCCACCGTGGAGCACGTGCACGGCCTGGGCGTCGACCCGGCAGACGGCTTCCTGTACGCCGCGACGCACTACGGCGTCTTCCGCGTCCCAGAGCGGGGGGCAGCCGCGCGCGTCGCGAATCGCTTCCAGGACACCATGGGCTTCACGATCGGCGCCGACAGTAGGTTCTACGGCTCCGGGCACCCGGATCTGCGGCTGGAACCCGACCTGCCCGTCCGCCTCGGGCTGATCATCAGCGAGGACCGGGCGGAGACCTGGCAGCCGGCGTCGCTGGCTGGCGAAGCGGACTTCCACGCCCTCGAGGTGCGCGACGAGGTCGTCATCGGGTGGGACTCGACCACCGGCTCCCTGCTGGCGTCGAGTGACGGCGGGGTCTCCTGGCAGGAGCGGTCGAGCCTCGTCGTGCAGGACATCGCGGTGCACCCGCTCGACACCGAGCGGATCGCGGTGACGACCAATACAGGGCTGGAGCTGAGCAGCGACGGCGGCCGGAGCTTCCAGCTCCTCGACGCGCCAGCCGGCGCGTCGCTCGTCTCGTGGAGCAGTGCCGATCGGCTCGTGCTGGCGACCGTGGACGGCGATGTGCACCACTCCCGCGATGACGGTGCGACGTGGGAGTCGACGGGCAACATGGGCGGTCGGCCCCAAGCCCTGCTCGACGTGGGTGGCGCCTTGTACGCGGCCCGACCGGGCGCCGTCGTGCAGTCCGACGACGGGGGTCGGACCTGGCGGACCAGGGTCGTGACCAGCGGCTGACCGCCGTCCGAGGTGAACGAGCTGCCTGGCAGCGCGCGCTCAGAGGCCTCATGATGAAGACGTGGACGGTCAGCGGCGGGGCGTTGCGGGCGGCACCCAGCCGTCGTGGGGCTCCTGGCTGCTCCTCGTGATGGTGCTGGCGGGTCTCGTCGGCATGCACCACCTGGGCGGCGGGGGCCACGGTTCACATGCCGGCGCAAGTGCGCCCGCGGCCGCGCACGTCGCCTTCGCCGAACACGACCAGCAGCAGCACGTGGCAGCGGTGGAGGTGCAGGACGCGGTCGTCCCGCTCGCCACCAGCCTCCCCCCACTGGGGGGCGATGCCGCCGCGGCGTGCGCGATCGCGCTGCTCAGCGCCCTCGTGACGGTGCCGGCACTCACCGTCGGCCGACACGTGCTGGACCGCGCGCCCCAGATCGGGCACCGGGTCCGACAGCAGCGGCAACCTCGCGCCCGACCCCCAGGGAGCCTGCTCACCCAGCTCTGCGTGCTCAGGACGTAGGAGACGGCCCTGCCGCGCTACGGCGCGGCGACAGCCCGTTCCCGCACGCCCTCAAGCACCCACCTGGAGACGACATGCGCACCACCCGTACACGCACGACGCTGCTCGCCCTCGCCCTCGGAGCCGGCCTCACGCTCACGGCCTGTGGCGGAGACGACAGCACGGTGGACCAGCCGGCGGCGGCTGAGACCGTCAACGGCATCAGCACCGCGTACAACGACGCCGACATCACCTTCATCAACGACATGACGCCCCACCACAGCGGCGCGGTGGCCATGGCCGAGCTGGCTCCGGACCGGGCGCAGAGCCCGGAGGTCAAGGACCTCGCGTCCCGCATCCTGGACGCCCAGCAGCCTGAGCTGACGACCATGGAGGACATGGCCGAGGCGTGGGGCGTCGAGCTCGCCGCCAATGGCGGGGGTGGTCACGGCGGGCACGGCGGCGGCGGCATGGACATGGACGCCGACACCGCCGCCCTGGAGCCGCTCAGTGGCGCGGAGTTCGACCGGGAGTTCCTCACCCGGATGATCGCCCACCACGAGGGCGCGCTGCCCATGGCGGAGGCCGAGGTCGCCGACGGCGAGAACCCTCAGGCTCAGGAGCTCGCTCGGACGATCATCAGCACCCAGGAAGCCGAGATCGCGGAGATGAAGGGGCTGCTCGCGCAGCTCTGACAGACCCCGCCCACCCGCAGCACCCGCTCGTGCTCGCCACGAGCGGGTGCTGCGGCGTCGTCCTGGAGTGAGGTCTCGTGCCGCGCCACCTGTCACGCCCGTCAGCCCCCACCGGCCGTCAGCCGGATCCCCACCACGGCCATGGCCACGCCGCGGGCGTCTCGCCGCCGACGACGGTGCGCGCCGCACGGCCGCTGTTCGCGGCGGCCGCCGTCATCGTCGTGCTCACGGTCCTCGGGCTGGTGCTGCTGCGTCCGGTCGGAGCGCAGCTCACGGGCGGTCCCGATCGGGGCGAGCGGGTGCAGGCCACGGTGACGGCGACGGCCGCCTGTGGCCCCGCCTCTGGCGGGGACCTGGCGGTCGGGGAGGAGTGCGTGCTCCTGACGCTGAACCTGGAGAACGGGCCGGAGGCGGGCGCTGCGCTGCAGTTGCGCAACGACCCGGAGATCAAGCGCCAGGTGGCCGTGGGCGACCGGCTGGTCCTCGTGCGCGCTGGCGAGGTGGGCCTGGCGCTGGTCGACCGCTACCAGATCGTGGATGTCGAGCGCTCGCGCTCGCTGCTCGTCCTGGGCGTGCTGTTCGCCGTCGCCGTGCTGGCCTTGGGCAGGTGGCGCGGGGCACTGGCCCTGGTCGGGCTCGGTGCCAGCCTGCTGGTGGTCGTCGGCTGGCTGGTGCCTGCGCTGCTCTCCGGCCGGCCGCCGCTGCTCACAGCGACCGTGGGGGCGAGTGCGGTGATGCTCGTCGCCCTTGCGCTGTCGCACGGCGTGAGCCTGCGGACGACCGTGGCGCTGCTCGGCACCGCGTCCAGCCTGCTGCTCATCCTGGCGATGTCGACGGTGGCCGTGCAGGCCGCCAGCCTCACCGGCCTGACGAGCGAGGAGGCGCAGTACGTCCGCATCTACTTCGCGGACATCGACCTGCGGGGCTTGCTGCTGGCGGGGGTGGTGATCGGTGCCCTCGGCATCCTGGACGACGTGACGGTGACTCAGGTGAGCACCGTCTGGGAGCTTCGGCGAGCGAGCCCGACGATGCCTGGCCCGGCACTGTTCGCGGCAGGACTGCGCGTCGGGCGCGACCACATCGCCTCCACCGTCAACACGCTGCTCCTGGCGTACGCCGGCGCGAGCCTGCCCCTGCTGGTCATCTTCAGCACGTCAGGCCAGAGCCTGGGCGCGAGCCTGACCAGCGGGGTCGTGGCTCAGGAGCTCGTCCGAACCCTCGTCGGAAGCATCGGGCTCGTCGCCGCGGTGCCTGTCACCACGGCGCTGGCAGCGCTGGTCTGCCCACCCGAGAGCGTCCGGCCAGGTCCGTCCTCTGAGCCGGCAGCCAGGTCAAGCGCTGCCCCGCCGGGCCGGCGTCCGCGTCGCGGTCGGAGCTGGAGCTGAAGGCAGCGGCTCTTGGCGGAACATACGGTAGGGGGGTATGGTTCCTAGAGACGACAAGGAGGACTCCGTGGCCGGGTACAGCAGCACGAAGGACGACCACCTGAAGCGCCTGCGGCGCATCGAGGGGCAGGTCCGCGGCATCAGCAAGATGGTCGAGGACGACAAGTACTGCATCGACATCCTCACCCAGGTGTCGGCGGCCACGAAGGCCCTGCAGAGCGTCGCCCTCGGCCTGCTCGACGAGCACATGAGCCACTGCGTCGTCGACGCCGCCCGCGCCGGAGGCGCCGAGCAGGAGCAGAAGCTCAAGGAGGCCAGCGAGGCCATCGCCCGCCTCGTCCGTAGCTGACCAGGGCCGCCGCTGCGATCGCGCACCTCCACCGAGGCCTACGCACCTGGCCGGAGCCCACCCGGCTACAGCCAACCCCCATCCCGCACGTTCCCGAGGAGCACCTCATGACCACCAGCACCTACACCGTCACCGGCATGACCTGCGGCCACTGCGTCGCCTCTGTCACCGAGGAGGTGTCCGAGCTGCCCGGCGTGACCGACGTGCAGGTCGAGCTCGAGACCGGACTCCTCACGGTCTCCGGCGAGGCCACCGACGACGCCGTGCGCGGCGCCGTCGAGGGCGCCGGCTACCAGCTCGCCTGATCAGGAGGTCTCAGTGAACGTCCCTACCACCCTCGGCGTGTTCGCCGCCGGCCTGGCCGCGGTCTTCGCCGTCGGCGTCGGCACCGGCCGGGTTGTCGGCCCGATCGGCGACGAGCCCGCCCCGATGCCCCACGGCGAAACGCACAGCACCGGCATGACCACCAGCGACGACCACGCCGACGGCGGGCACTGACCCGCATCGCCACTCCTGGAGGGGGCACATGAGCACCGACACCAGCGCCACCCGACCCGCCGCTCACGCGCAGATGGACGAGCAGCAGGTCGAACTGGCCATCACCGGCATGACCTGCGCCTCGTGCGCGAACCGGATCGAGCGCAAGCTCAACAAGCTGGACGGCGTCACCGCCACGGTGAACTACGCGACCGAGAAGGCGCGCGTCACCTGGAGCGGCGACCTCACCCCCGAGCAGCTCGTCGACACCGTCGCCGCCGCCGGCTACACCGCAGCTCTGCCTGCGCCGCCCGCGGCCGGGCAGCCGGCAGAGGGCACGTCGCCCGCCGACGACGCCACCGCGGCACTACGGCAGCGGCTGCTCGTGTCAACGCTGCTCACCGTCCCGGTGATCGCCATGGCGATGGTCCCGGCACTGCAGTTCGACGCCTGGCAGTGGCTGTCCCTGACGCTGGCGGCCCCGGTCGTGGTGTGGGGCGCGCTGCCGTTCCACCGGGCCGCGTGGACCAACGCCCGGCACGCCACCGCCACCATGGACACGCTCATCTCGGTCGGCACCCTGGCGGCGTTCGCCTGGTCGGTCTACGCGCTGTTCTTCGGCACCGCTGGCGAGATCGGCATGACGCACCCGTTCGAGCTGACGCTCCAGCGAGGCGACGGCGCCGGCAACATCTACCTGGAGGCCGCGACCGGCGTCACCACCTTCATCCTGGCGGGCCGCTACGCCGAGGCCCGTGCCAAGCGACGCTCCGGCGCCGCGCTGCGTGCGCTGCTGGAGATGGGCGCCAAGGAGGTCGCGGTCCTGCGCGACGGCACCGAGACCCGCATCCCGGTCGACCAGCTCCAGGTCGGCGACGTGTTCGTCGTGAGGCCGGGTGAGAAGCTCGCCACGGACGGCAAGGTCGTCGACGGCACGTCAGCCGTCGACGCCAGCATGCTCACTGGCGAGTCAGTCCCGGTCGAAGTGGGCGTCGGCGACGCCGTCGTGGGCGCCACCGTCAACGCCGGCGGCCGGCTGCACGTTCGGGCCACTCGCGTCGGCAGCGACACTCAGCTCGCGCAGATGGCCCGCCTGGTCGAGGACGCCCAGAACGGCAAGGCCCAGGTGCAGCGGCTCGCCGACCGCATCAGCGGCGTGTTCGTCCCGGTCGTGCTCGCCCTGGCCGCCGGCACCCTCGGCTTCTGGATCGGCACCGGCAACGGCCTCGGTGCCGCCTTCACCGCCGCCGTCGCGGTGCTGATCATCGCCTGCCCCTGCGCCCTGGGCCTCGCCACGCCCACCGCACTGATGGTCGGCACCGGCCGCGGCGCGCAGCTCGGCATCCTCATCGAGGGACCCGAGGTGCTCGAGAGCACCCAGCGCATCGACACCGTCGTGCTCGACAAGACCGGCACCGTCACGACCGGGCGCATGCGCCTGGTCGACGTGACCGCAGCCCATGGGGAAGAGCCGGACGAGGTGCTCCGCCTGGGCGGCGCGCTCGAGGCCGCCAGTGAGCACCCCATCGCTGGCGCCATCACCAGCGGCGCCATCGAGCGGCTCGGTGCACTGCCCCGCGTCGAGGACTTCACCAACCTCGAGGGCCTCGGCGTGCAGGGCCAGGTCGACGGCCACGCCGTCCTCGTCGGCCGGCCACGGCTCATGCAGCAGTGGTCGCAGCCCCTTCCCGAGGACCTCGCGCGGGCGCTCGCCGACGCTCAGCTTGCCGGCCGCACCGCCGTTGCGGTCTCGTGGGACGGCCGCGTCCGCGGGGTGCTCGCTGTCGCCGACACCGTCAAGCCGACCTCCGCCGAGGCCATCAGCCAGCTCCGGCGGCTCGGCCTGCGACCCGTCCTGCTCACCGGCGACAACGAGGTCGTAGCGCGCGCCGTCGCGGCCGAGGTCGGCATCGAGGAGGTCATCGCCGAGGTCCTGCCCGCCGAGAAGGCCGCGGTCGTGCAGCGCCTGCAGGCCGAGGGGCGCGTCGTCGCCATGGTCGGCGACGGCGTCAACGACGCCGCGGCCCTCGCTCAGTCCGACCTGGGGCTGGCGATGGGCACCGGCACCGACGTGGCCATCGAGGCCAGCGATCTCACGCTCGTCCGGGGAGACCTGCGCGTGGCCGCCGACGCCATCCGGCTGGCACGACGGACCCTGAAGATCATCAAGGGCAACCTGTTCTGGGCCTTCGCCTACAACGTCGCTGCCATCCCGCTGGCCGCCGCCGGCCTGCTCAACCCGATGCTCGCCGGCGCCGCCATGGCCTTCAGCTCGGTCTTCGTCGTCACCAACAGCCTGCGGTTGCGGCGCTTCGCGCCGCTCACCGCCACCTGACCGCCCGTCGTCTGAGGAGCACCTGATGGACCACGCCACACACGGCACGGCGACCACGAACCGCCCCACGGGGCCAGCGCTCACCAAGCTGGCCATCAGCGCCACCCTGCACTGCCTCACCGGCTGCGCCATCGGGGAGGTGCTCGGCATGGTCATCGGCACCGCGCTGGGCTGGACGGACCTCCAGACCGTCGCGCTGGCCGTGGGCCTGGCGTTCCTGTTCGGCTACGCCTTCACGATCGGCCCGGTCATGCGGTCCGGGCTGACCCTGCGCGCGGCGATCCCGGTCGCCCTGGCCGCCGACACCATCTCCATCACCGTCATGGAGATCGTGGACAACGGCATCATGTTGCTCGTGCCCGGTGCCATGGAGGCCGGCCTCGACAGCGCCCTGTTCTGGGGTGCTCTCGCGTTCGCGCTCTTCGTCGCCTTCGTGGTCACGGTGCCCGTCAACCGCCACCTGATCGGTCGCGGCAAGGGGCATGCGGTCGTGCACGCCATGCACTGATGTTCGGGGGCTCGTGCTCACCAACCCTCTCCTCGCGCGAGACGTGCCGGCTACTTCCGCTGGCCAGCAGTGCGAAGCACCAGCTCGTGCTGAGCCAGCGCCTCGGGCGTCACCTCCCACTCGCGGCGCTGCTCATCCCACGTCCAACCCTCGGGGATGATGACCGTGACGGGCTCGAGCGGGGCCTCCGGCTTGTGCCGGCCGGTTGGCATGAGCCCCAGCAGCCGCGAGCGCGTGTTGATGATGCGGAGCACCTGCCCGGCGGCCGCGAGGTCGCCGGCGAGCGCCTGCGGCCAGAGCGAGGACTGCAGTGCGTCGAGGCGGTCGACCTCTAGCCGCCGAAGTTCGTCGACACCCTCGGCGATGCGCTGATCTAGGGCCTTCTTGACCGCTCGGTGGGCGCTGCCGCGGTTGCTGTAGCCGACCGCGTCGGCGATCTGCTCGTAGGTGTGGCCCTCGATGGCCAGCTCGACGGCACGGGCCCGTCGCCAGGCGGCTAGGGGGCGGTTCCTGGTGCGCTCAGGCGGCGGCGTGAGCTCCGCGGTGGTCATGCCCCTGAGCGTTGCCTGAAGTGGCCGCAAGCGCACGAGCCGCCGTTCGCTCGGACCGCCGAGAGACGGCTCAGCCTTGGGCTGGCGCAGGATCCGTGTCCGAGAGGTCGCCTAGGGTCGCCCCCGTGCAAGGGGTGCCAGGCGTGTGACACCCCCGTACGGTGCGGGGGTGGAGGCCATGCAGGTGCTGATCGGGCGGGACGCCGGGGGCGTCTCCGTGCGCACGTACGTGCAGCTCTTCCAGCAGATCATCGCGGCACTCGAGGTCGTGGACCGCCTGCACTTCCCCGGCCGGATGCACCGGCTCGACTGGGCGGTGCAGAGCACGACGTCGGAGGACGACACCCTGGTCGCCCACCTGGCGCCGCGCTCGGTGTCGAGCCGCAGGCCCATCAACAGCGTGGACATGACCGCGGCCGCGCTCGTGAACGGTGTCGCCGTGCTCGAGCACACACCGGAGATCCCGCGCTACTTCGACGAGCGCGTCATCGATCGCGTGCGGATGGTTGGGGACCGCCTGGGCCAGCACGGTGTGCGGAGCATCGGCGTGAGCAACCAGGACCGGCACGCCAGCATCGACGACGACGTGCGGCGCAACGCCCGCGAGGCGATCACGGAGGCGAGCAGCGCGTACAGCTCGCTCGTCGGTCGCCTCGACGTGATCAGCAACCGGCGCGACCGGCTGCGGGTCGGGCTGCTCACCGATCAGAGTCGCGCGGTCATCTGCGAGGTGGACCGGCTGGACCGACGGCTCGTGCTCGACCACTTCGACAAGCGCGTCGTCGTCGCAGGCCTCCTGCGCCGAAACGCGCTCGGCCAGCCGGTCAAGCTCGAGGCCGAGTCGATCGAAGTCTTGCCGCCGCAGGAGCCGAGAGCTTCGGCGTACGAGCTGCTGGGCCTCATGGCCGACGACCCGCGTAGCACGGAGCAGGTCATGGACGACGTGCGGGGGCGACGTGCCGGCTAGGACCCCCCGCGTCTACGTCGACGCGTGTGTCTACGTCAACGTGCTCAAGCACGAGGCTGGCTTCTGGCGGGACGCGCTCAAGGTGCTGGTCGCGGTCGAGCGCGGCGACATCACGCTGGTCGCCTCGCGGCTGCTCGTCGTCGAGGCCGGGCGCTTCGCCGGCGACCGAGACCGCAGCGCCGTCGACGAGCAGATGCGCCGCTACCTTGAGGTCCCGGGCACCGAGTGGGCCGAACTCGACCTCATCGTCTCCCGCGAGGCTCGACGCCTGTCTTGGGAGCATCAGCTGCGCGACGCCGGTGACGCCGTCCACCTGGCCACAGCGCTGCGCCGTCGGTGCGACTACTTCGTCAGCAACGACAAGGCCTTCCCGTACGGCAGCACGCTGGACCACACGAAGATCGTTCGGCCGCAGGTCCTGTGGGACAGCACCACCGACGACGTGACCATCGACGACATGCCGGACCTCGAGCCGCCGCCTTCCGACGCCGCGCCGGAGGCGTGAGCCGGACCGCGGCTCCCCACTGTCCGGCGCGCGCTTGGTAGCAGCCATGGGAGCGGCACACGCCCACGCGTGACGCCCGAGGACAGCCGGACTCTGGGCGTGACAGAGGGCTCCGATCGGCCGCGGCTCGGGGTCGCCGCCCGTCAGCCAGTGTCGACGCCGTCGGCTGGGCTCCCGGCCCAAGAGGGCCTGGAGACACACAGGGAAGGCAACGTCAGAACGCACGAAGGGTTGCCAGGCCCCCTCCCGCCCGAAGGCGAGAGGGGGCAGGGGCGTGTAGCGACTGTGTAGCAGTAGCGCGAGGTCCGGCCCCGATCACGATGGTCCGTGCGCGGCTGCATCCGGCGGTCCCGGACTGGCCGGGACCGCCCCGAACCCCCTGCCCCGGACTACGGATCAAGAGGTTGCAGGTTCGAATCCTGCCGAGCGCACCCCCGCGTCACCGCCCGCCCGCCCGCCCCGCCCGACGCCGCCGAGGTCAGGTCAGCCGCCGGCTCCCCGGTCGAGGCCCGCGGTCGTCAGCACCATGGCGGCCCGCACGTCGGCGTGCGTGAGCCGGTCGGCGATGTAGGCGACGGCCTCCTCGCGCACGATCGGCGGCACGTTCCCGACCTTCATCAGCACCCGCGACTGCAGGCCGCGGGGCCGCAGGACGGCGTCGACGTCCTCCGGGACCGGGGGCGCGACGGACGTGGTGACCTGCGCGGCGGAGGCGCCGACGACGGTGATGCGCAGGCGCACGACCAGCTCGGCGTCGAAGCCGTGGTGCCGGCCCGCCGCGACGACGTCGAGGTCGAGCCGGAGGTCCACCTCGGCGAGGTAGGAGACGAGCCCGTCGACGTCCTCGCGACGGACCGCGCAGTCGCGCACCCGCCCGTGCGCGGTCGCGGTGGCGACGCCCCCCGGGCCGACGCGCAGCGGTCCGATGTCGACCGGGTCGCCGGCGACGTCGCGCACCGTGCCGGCGACGCGCTCGGGGGTCGCGACCGCGGCGACGTCCTGCGCCGTCGCGTCGCCGTACGGGCCGCTCACGTGCCGAGCCGGCGTGCGGCGCGGGCGGTGGTCCTCGAG
>CANKBT010000071.1 GCA_947479995.1 Frankiaceae bacterium
CCTCCTCGCTGGAGATCTCGCTCGCCTGGTCCTCGGTGATCCGGTACCAGGGCAGGAACAGGTCGACGAGCGCGAGGACGCCCGTGCCCAGCAGCACCAGGTCCGGCGTCCTCACCTCGCGTCCGGCGATGGTGGCCATGTCGTCCTCCTCAGCGGACGGCGCGGCTCTCGCGCGTCCGGCGGCAGTGTCCCGAGGCCGACGTGCGCGCCGCGGCAGGCGCGCCGACCGCGGCGGGCGCCGTCCCGCGCCCCCGGTCTGACAGCATGGCGGCGATGACAGGGGCGACGGACTCGACCGAGGCGAGCGCGGGCGGCTCCCGCAGCGGGGCGCAGGCCGTCGAGCGCGCGCTGCTGCTGCTGCGCCTGTTCGACGCCGACCGCCTCGACTGGAGCATCAGCGAGCTGGCCGCCGCGAGCGGCCTCAGCGTCTCGACGACGCACCGCCTGGCCGCCGCCCTGCGCGCCGGCGGCATGCTCGACCAGGACCCGCGCACCGAGCGCTACCGCCTCGGCGGCCTCGCCGTGGCGCTCGGCCGGCGCGCCGACACGGCGCTGGGGCTGCCGCGGCTCGTGCCGCAGCTCGAGCGGCTGGCCGCGCTGACCGGCGAGTCGGTCAACCTCGGCATGCGGTCGGGTCACCACATGGTCGTGCTGCACCACGTGCCCAGCTCGCACCCGCTGCGCTTCGACCAGCAGACCGGCATGCGGGTGCCGGTGCACGTGTCGGCCATGGGCCGCGCCGTGCTGTCGCGCGCGGCCGACCTCGTGCAGGAGGTGGCCGACCTCGGCGAGCTCGAGGTGCTCAACGACCGCACCCGCACCGGCGAGGCCCTGGTCGCCGACCTGCGCGAGGTGCGCGCCCGCGGCTGGGCCTTCAACGACGAGGAGCGCGAGCCGGGCGTGCGCGCGATCGGCGTCGCGCTGCCGCCCGGCGCCGGCGTGCCGGACGGCGGCGTCGCCGTGCAGGGCCCGACCGTGCGCCTCACCGACCAGCGCGTCGCCGAGCTCGGCCCGGAGGTCGCCGCCTTCGTCGCCCGGCTCTGACCCCGGGAGCGGACGCCCCGGCGTGCGCGGGGCGCCGCGCTCAGCGCGACAGGCCGCGCCGCACCAGGGCCGCCATGAGCCGCGCCACGTCGTCCTCGTCGACCAGGGCCGCGAGGCGCGCGGGGTCGGTGGGCAGGCGCGCGGCCCGCGCCTGGGCGAGGGCCCGGCTCCCGGCGTACGGCCGCAGCTCCGGCCAGGCGACCTGCACCTCGCGCAGGAAGACCTCCGCCCCGACCGGCCCGATGCCCGAGAACTCCTGGAGCAGCGCGTCGGCCTCGGCCGCCGGGTCGTCGGCCTCGCCCGCCTCGGCGCGGAGCCGGCGCAGGTCGCCCTCCCAGCGCTCGAGGCAGTGCGCGGCGGTGTCCCGCAGCATCGTCGCGGTGCGGTGCTTGCGCAGGTAGTCGCCGCGGTCGAGCGCGGCGTGCACGTCGTCGTGCGACGCGCCGGCCAGCCGCTCGGCCGTCGGGAAGGCCCGGCGCAGCTCGCGCGCCGCGCGCACCCCCAGCTCGGCGCTGATCCGCGACGACAGCAGGTGCGACAGCAGCAGCAGCTGCCACAGCGCCGAGGGCGTGCCCTTGGCGACGGGGACGCCGGCCTCCTCGGCGAAGGTGCGGCCGTCCTGCGCGAGCAGCCGGGCCGCCCGGTCGGCCTGGCTCACGGCCCGCTCACGGCGCGCACGCCCGCTCGTGTCTCCGACGTCACAGCCGGTCCACCTCCTCGGTCTGGTCATCATGTGATGACATCAAACGGTGACGACCTTCCGGCAGCGGGCGCTGGTGCCCGTGCTCGTGCTGGTCGCCCTCATGGTCTCGCTGGTCAGCAGCCTGGGTGCGCCGCTGGTGCCCACCCTCGCGCGCGAGCACGGTGTCGCGCTGCACGACGCGCAGTGGTCCCTCACGCTGGCCCTCCTGGTGGGCGCGGTCGCCACCCCCCTGCTCGGCCGGCTGGGCGACGGGCCGCGCCGGCGGGCCGTCGTGCTGGCCACGCTCACCGCCGTGCTCGTCGGCAGCCTGCTGGCCGCCCTGCCGCTCGGCTTCGCGGCCCTGCTCGTCGGGCGGGGCCTGCAGGGCCTGGGCCTCGGGCTGGTGCCGCTGACCCTCGCCGTGGCGCGGGAGGCGGTGCCCGGCGAGGCCGGCCGGCGCGCCGTCGCCCTGCTGTCGGTCACCTCGGTCGCCGGCATCGGCCTGGGCTACCTCGTCACGGGGCTGCTCGCGCAGGTCGCGGGCACGCCCGGCGCGTTCTGGTTCGGCGCCGGCCTGTCGGGGCTCGCCCTGGCGCTGGCCGCCCTGGTGCTGCCGCCCAGCCGCCAGCCCGCGCGGCCCGTCGACCTGCTCGGCGCGGTGCTGCTCGGCGCCGGCGTCGGCGGCCTGCTCGTGGCCCTCGCCGACGCCGAGACCTGGGGCTGGGCCTCGGCGCGGCTGCTCGGGCTCAGCGCCGCCTCGGTGGTGCTGCTCGCCGCGTGGGTGCGCCACCAGCTGCGCACGGCCTCGCCGCTGGTCGACCTGCGCCAGCTGCGCGCGCGGGCGGTGCTGGCGGCCGACGCGACCGCCCTGCTCGCGGGCGTCGGGACGTACCTGCTCATGTCGCTCGTCATCCGGCTCGTGCAGACGCCGGTGAGCACCGGCTACGGCCTGGGCGCGTCCGTCGCCCTCGCCGGCGTCGTGCTGCTGCCGATGTCGCTGGGCAGCGTCGCCGTCTCCCGCGTCGTGCCCGTGCTCGCGCGGCGGGTGCCGCTGACGGCCCTGCTCCCCGTCGGCTGCGCCGTCATGGCGGCGGCGCTCGCGCTGCTCCTGGTGGCCCGCAGCGAGCTGTGGCAGCTGCTCGTCGTCATGGGCCTGACGGGCGTCGGGCTGGGCGTCGCCGTGTCGGTCATGCCGGTCGTCGTCCTGCGTGCCGTCCCGCCGTCGGAGACCGGCAGCGCGACCGCCTTCAACCAGGTGCTGCGCACGGTCGGCTACGCCACCGGCAGCGCGCTGTCGGGCACCGTGCTGCAGGCGCACACGCCGACCGGCGCCGCCGCGACCGGCTTCCCGACCGCCGCCGGCTACGACGCCGCGGTGCTCGTCGGCCTCGTCGTCTGCGCCGCCGCCGTCGTCGTGTCGGCGGTGCTGCCCGGCCGCGTGCGCGAGGATGCCGGCGTGCCCGAGCCCCGCGACGCCGACACCGACGCGCCGGGGGCGCGCGTGCTCGTCGGCCGGTGACCGAGGCCCCGCGGCGGCGCGACGCGGCGGCGAGCCGGGCCGCGCTGCTGCAGGCCGGGCAGGACCTGTTCGCCGACCGCGGCTTCGACGCGACGACCGTGCGCGACGTCGGCGAGCGCGCCGGCGTCGACCCCGCGCTCATCGCCCGCTACTTCGGCAGCAAGACCGGGCTCTACCTCGCCTGCCTGCACGCCGAGAAGGGCGACGCGGTGCCGGACGACCTGCTCACGCCCGGCCGCGTCGCCGAGCTGCTGGAGCGCGTCGACGCGCGCGGCGCCGGCCCGGTGCTGCGCACGGCGCTGCAGGCGCACGACGACCCGGACGTGCAGGCCGCCGTCGTGGCCGAGCTGCGCGCCCGCCTCGTGGCGCCGCTCGCGGCCCGCCTCGGCGACGACCTGCGCGCCGAGGTGCTGGTCGCGGCGTTCTCCGGCGTCGCGCTCGCGCGCGGGGCCGGCACGCTGCCCGCGCTCGCCGGCGCCGACCGGGACGCGCTCGTCGACGCGGTGGTCGGCCTGCTCGGCGGGCCGGGCCCTCAGGAGTAGCGCTCGACGCCGTCGACGAGCTCGGCGCGCAGGCGCCCCTGCGCGACCAGCAGGCGCAGGTGCGCGCCCGTCTCGAAGACGGCGAGCATGGCGTTGAAGGGGTCGAGGTCGGCGAGGCGGTGCTCGCGCCGCGTCCAGCGCAGGCGCCCCGCCGCGTCGTGCGCCGTCGCGCCCCGGCCCTGCGCCGCGGCCTCCGTGTCGGCCAGGCGGCGGTCGTGGTGCGCCACCAGCTCGTCGACGCGCGCGTGCACGCTGTCGGCGACCGGCCCGTGCGCGGGCAGCAGGCGCGCGTCCGGCCGCGCCCGCACGACCGCGAGCGACGACAGGAAGTCGGCCAGGGGCGACGCGGCGAGCACCGGCTCGAAGCCGATGGACGGCGTGATGGTCGGCAGCACGTGGTCGCCGGCGAACAGCAGCCCGGCGTCGAGGTCGTGGAACACCAGGTGGCCGGCGGTGTGGCCGGGCGTCTCGACGGCCTCGAGCGCGCGGCCGCCCGGCAGGTCGACCGTCCCGGCGGTGAGCCACTCGTCGGGTGAGCGCCACAGCGCCAGGTCCGGCGTCGTGCCGGCGGACCACTCCTCGACGACGCGGGCGAGCCCGTCGGCCCCGCTGCGCCGCAGCGCCGCCACCTGCGCCTCGAGCGTGCGGCGCTCGGGGTCCTGCAGGAGCTCCAGGGTCGGGCGCTCGCCGGCGCCGAGGCCGATGCGGGCGCCGGTCTCGTCGCGCAGGGCGACGGCGAGCGTGTAGTGGTCGCGGTGCACGTGCGTGACGAGGAAGCGCCGCACGTCGCCGAGGCCCGCGCCGAGCCCCGCCAGGCCCTGCTCGAGCAGCGCCCGCGCCTCGGGGATCGCCCACCCCCCGTCGACCAGGGCCAGCCCGTCGGCCGTCTCCAGCACGTAGACGTTGACCGCGCGCAGGCCGTCGCCCGGCAGCGGCAGGGGCACCCGGTGCACGCCCGCCGCGACCTGCTCGACCCCGGGGTCCGCCCACGCGGTGCGACTGCTCACCGCACCGGTCTACCGGACGGCGGGCCGCCGTCCACCGGCCGGGGGCGCGCCGCCCGGCCGGCGCCGGCACCCGCGACACTGGTGCGGTGAGCACGCCGCAGCAGCACGCCGCCCCCGTCCTGTCCTGCACGGCCGGGGCCGTGGCGCACGGGCACGCGGACGGCGCCCTGGAGCCGGCGGTGCTGCTGCACACCTCGCTGCCGCCGGGCGCCGGCGCCGCGCTCGAGGAGCCCGACGTGCGCGTCGACGTGCACAGCGACGGCCGCGACGCCGGCACGCTGACGGTGCGGGCGCTGACGCCCGGGCTGGCGCTGTCGTGGCGCGTGCCGGTCGCCCCCTTCGTCGCGACGCTCCCGGGCCAGCTGGGCCACGACGGCCGCATGATCCTGCTGGCGGTGCTCGACGACGAGCCCGGCCCGGCGCCGTGGGCCTCGCCCGTCGACTGCACCGACCTCGCCGCCGAGCTGTCGCTCCCGGTCGCCGACGTCGCGGAGGCGCTGTCGGGCCGGCTCATCCCCTGGCTGCGCGAGGACCTCGACGAGCTGCTGCACCTCGACGCGCACGACCGCGCCGTCGACCGCTCCCCGGCGCAGACCGTCGCCGACGCCGTGCTGGCCGCCTACCGCGGCGACCTCGCGGCGGCCAGCAGCACCGACCACCTCGTCCGCGCGCTCGCGCACGCGCCGGAGGCGCTGGTGCTCGAGATGGCCGGCCGGCTCTCGGCCGCCGTCGTGCAGGCGGTGCTGGCGGCGTCGCCCGACGACGTGCAGGCGGTGCGCGCCCGCACCGGTCCGTTCGAGAGCGAGGTGCTGCGGCTGCTCGACGTGCTGCCGACCGCGCTCGCCTCGACCCCGCCGGCCGAGCGCGCCGACGCCGTGCTCAGCCTCGTCGGCGACGGCGCCGACCGCGACGAGGCCGTGCGCGCCGCCGTCGCGGTGACCGCGCAGCTCGCCCGCGAGGTGCTCGGCGCCGAGCGCCCGGACGCGCAGGTGCTGCGCGCGCTGGCCATGGTCGACGACGCCGGCGTGGCCCGGCTGAGCCGGCTGTGGGTGCGCCTCGCGCTGGCCGCCGACGGCCGCAGCGACGCCGTCGGCGGCATCGTCGCCGACCTGCGGGCCGAGGGGCCGCCCGGCGCGCAGTGGCTGCGCGGCACCGCCAGCTCGCTCGCGCGGCTCGGCGCCGAGGTCGCCGGCCGGCAGCCGGCGCGCGTCGCCGAGCCGCTGGCCGTCGTCGCGCGGCTGCTGGAGGACCCGCCCGGCGCCACCGAGGACCAGGCCGTCGGCGCGTGCCTCGCCCTCGCCCGCTACGTGCGCACGAAGGCCGGGCTCGGGCCCGCCGCGTGGTGGACCGGCACCCCCGAGGCCGCCGCCGGCGCCGTCGGGGCCGCCTGGGTCGACGGTCTCGACCCGCAGGCGGCGACGGACCTGCTGCTCGACCTGCTCGAGGGCGACGTGCAGGCGCCCGAGCTCATCGACGGCGTCGTGTGCGCCGCCTCGCACGTGCTCGCGCTCGTCGACCCCGAGGCCGACCCGGCGCTGCGCGGGGCGCAGGTCGCCGCGCTGCTGGCCGCCGCCGACGACGGCCCGCGCGGCGCGCGCTGGCTGCTCGACGCCGTGCTGCGCGAGGCACCCGACCACGACGACCACGTCGCCGACCTGCGCCCGCTGCTCGGCCCGCCCGTCGTGCCCGACCCCGACCGCGCCGCCGAGCGGGCCGGGCGCGCCGGCACCCTGCGCGCCGGCCTGCAGGCCCTCGACCTGCTCGCGCAGTCCTTCGCCGAGGAGGCCCGGCTCACGCGCGCCGAGGTGCTGGGCGTCGTGCTGCCGGGCGCCCTCGTGACGCACGACCTGCTGCTCGGCCTCGACTAGCCCCCGGCGCGCGGGCAGGCGCTAGACCGCCAGGACCAACTTGCCGGTGTTCTCGCCGCGGAAGAGCTTGAGCAGCGTCGACGGGAACGCGCGCACGCCGCCCTCGACGACGGTGTCCTGCGACACCAGGCGACCGTCGGCGAACCAGCCCGCCATCTCCTGCAGCGCCTCGCCGTACCGGCTGGAGTAGTCGAAGACGACGAAGCCCTGCATGCGCGCGCGGTTGACGAGGAGCGACATGTAGTTGGCCGGGCCGCGCATGCCGCCGTCGGCGTTGTACTGGCTGATGGCGCCGCACAGCACCACGCGCGCGCCGAGGGCCAGGCGCGGCAGCACGGCGTCGAGCACGTCGCCGCCGACGTTGTCGAAGTAGACGTCGACGCGGTCCGGGGCCTCGCGCTTGAGCCCCGCCGCGAGGTCGCCGGCCTTGTAGTCGAGGCAGGCGTCGAAGCCGAGCTCCTCGACGACGGTGCGGCACTTCTCCTCGCCGCCGGCGATGCCGACCACGCGGCAGCCCTTGATCTTGGCGATCTGCCCGACGACGCTGCCGGTCGCGCCGGCGGCTCCGGAGACGACGACCGTGTCGCCCTCCTTCGGCTCGCCGACGTCGAGCAGCCCGAAGTACGCGGTGAGGCCCGTCATGCCGAGCGCGCCGAGGTAGGTCGGCAGCGGCGCGCGGTCGGGGTCGACGACCTGCACGCCCTTGCCGTCGCTCACGGCGTACTCCTGCACGCCGGTCATCGCCACGACGTGCGCGCCGACGGGGAAGCGCTCGTTCCTGCTCGTGACGACCTCGCCGACGACGCCGGCGCGCATGACCTCGCCGAGGCCGACGGGCGGGATGTACGAGCGGCCCTCGTTCATCCAGCCGCGCATGGCGGGGTCGAGCGAGACGTACTCGGTGCGGAGCAGGAACTCCCCCTCCCCCGGCTCGGGCACCGGCTCGGTCGTGACGTCCCAGACGTCGTCGGTGGGGAGGCCCTTCGGCCGCTGGGCGAGGCGCACCTGCGTGTTGTCGGTCATGCGGCCACCATGCCACCCGGCCGCCCTAGGCTCGCCGCCATGCCGCCCGCCCGTCCTGCCGCCGCGCGCGGCAGCGGTGACCGGCCGGCCGGCGGCCGGGTGCGGAGCGGCCCGGCCCGCGCGTGACGCGCGTCCTGCACCTCACGTCGTCGTTCCCGCGCGGCGAGGGCGACCACGTCGCGCCGTTCCTGCTCGACCTCGCGGTGGCGCAGGCGGCGGCCGGCGACGACGTCCTCGTGCTCGCCCCGCACGACGCCGGCCGCGCGCGGCGCGAGGTGCTGCGCGGCGTGCAGGTGCACCGCTTCGCGTACGCGCCGGCGCGCGCCGAGCGGCTGGCCTACCGCGGCGGCCTGCTGGGGCAGGCGCGAACGCCCGCGGGCGCGCTGCTGCTCCCCGCCCTGCTCGGCGCCTTCGCGCTGGCCGCCCTGCGGCTCGCGCGCCGCACCCGCCCCGACGTGCTGCACGCCCACTGGTGGCTGCCCGGCGGCCTCGTGGCCGTCGCGGTCGGCGCCGCGCTGCGCATCCCGGTCGTGCTCACGCTGCACGGCAGCGACGTGCACCTGCTGCACGACCGCCGCGTGCGCGCCGTCGGCGTGCGGGTGCTCCTGCGCTGCGCCGTCGTGGCCGCCGTCAGCGACGACCTGCGGGCGCAGGCAGCGGCCGCGCTGCCCGCGGGAGCGCCCGCGCCGGTCGTGCTGCGCCTGCCGCTCGACGTGCCCCGGGGCGCGCGCGCCGCGCCGGCGTGGCCGCCGCGCCGGCTGCTGGCCGCGGGCCGGCTGTCGCCCGAGAAGGGCTTCGACGTGCTGCTGCGCGCCGTCGCCGCGCTGGCCGGCGAGGGGCACGCCGTGGCGCTCGACCTGGTCGGCTCCGGGACCGAGCGCGACGCCCTCGAGCAGCTCGCGGGCGACGCCGCGGCGGCCGGCGCGCGCGTGCGCCTGCACCCGGGCGAGCCGCGCGCGGCGCTCCTGCAGCGCATGGCGGCCGCCGACGCCGTCGTCGTGCCCAGCCGCCGCGAGGGCCTCGGCATGGTGGCCCTCGAGGCGCTCGCCGTCGGCACGCCCGTCGTCGCGTCGCGCGTCGGCGGCCTGCCCGAGGTGGTGCGCGACGACGGCGACGGCGTGCTCGTCGCCCCCGACGACGTGCCGGCCCTCGTCGCGGCCCTGCGCACCGCCCGGGCAGCCGGCGCGCCGCCGGCCCGGGCGCTGGCGCGGCACGACCCGGCCGAGGTCGTCGCCCGGCACCGCGAGGCGTACGACCGGGCCGTGCGGCGGTGACGCCCCGCCGCCGCACCGCGCTGCTCGTCGTGCTGCTCGCGGGCGCCGCGCTCGCCGCGGTGTCGCTCGCCGGCGGCGTACGCCAGCTCGGCAGCGCCCTCGGCGCGCTGTCGGTCGGCGGCGTGGCGCTCGCGGCGGCCGCCGCCGTCGGCAGCCTGCTGCTGTCGATGCTCACCTGGCGCAGCGTGCTGCAGGGCATGGGGCAGCCCCTGCCGGTGCGCACCGCCGCGCGCGTCTACTTCCTCGGCCAGCTCGGCAAGTACGTGCCGGGCTCGGTCTGGTCGGTGCTGGCGCACATGGAGCTCGGCGCGGCCCGCGGCCTGTCGCGCAGCACCGTCGGCACCGCCTCGCTGCTCGCCCTCGTCGTCGGCGTGCCCGGTGCGCTCCTGCTCGGCCTGCTCGCCGTGCCGGCGCTGCTGCGCGCCGACTCGGGGTCGTACGCCTGGGTGCTGCTCGCCGCGCCGCTCGCGCTCGTGCTGCTGTGGCCGCCGGTCCTCGCGGCGCTGGTGCGCACCGCGTTCCGCCTGCTGCGCCGCGAGCCCCCGCCGGGGCGGCTCGACGGCGCCGCGACGGCGCGGTCGGCGGCGCTGTCGGGGGCCGGCGTGCTGCTCCTCGGGCTGCAGGCGGCCGTGCTGGCGGTCGACCTCGGCGCCTCCGGGTGGCAGGTCGTGCCGCTCGCGGTGGGCGCCTTCGCCCTGGCGAACCTGGCCGGGCTGCTCGCCGTGCCGCTGCCGGCGGGCGCCGGCGTCCGCGAGGCGGTCGTGGTGCTCGCGATGTCACCGGTGCTCGACGTGCCCGAGGCGCTCGCGCTCGCCCTCGCCTCGCGGCTGGTGCTCACCGCGGGCGACCTGGCGACGGCCGCGCTCCCCGCGCTGCTGGGCAGGCCCTCGCCCCGTCCCTGACCTGCGTCTCCCTCCTCTGGAGACACGACCGGATGAACTCCTGGGGCAGTTGGGCCGTACGGGTGACCGGGGCCACACGACCGGGATACCTTCCGCCCGGTCAAGTGCTCGGTCAGTCAGTGACCGACTACGGGCCGTCACGGTCTGCACGTGCCCGCACCGCCGCCCCGCGCGTCGGTGCACCAGTCAGCAGAGAGGCTGATCTTGATCAACGACCACAGCTGCACGCGGCGCTCCGCCGCGGCGATCCTGGCCGGCGCGCTCGTCCTGAGCGGCGGGGCGGTCATGCTGGCCAGCCCGGCGCAGGCCGTGCCGGCGTTCGCGTTCGAGCGGATCGACGGCACGGGCCTGCTCCCGCCCGCCGGGACGACCTTCCCGCTCGACCGCTACGCGACCGCGGCGGACGCGGCGCTCACCGGCTTCGGCTCCGCCGACACCGTCATCCTCACCCGCGGCGAGGGCCCGACGGCCGACCAGGGCTTCGCCGACGCGCTCGCCGGCAACTACCTCGCCGGCGCGCTGGGCGCCCCCGTGCTGCTCACGCGCACCGGCGCGCTGCCGGCCGCGACGGCTCAGGCCATCGACCAGCTCGGCGCGACCAGCGTGATCATCCTCGGCGGCACGGGTGCCGTGAGCCAGGCCGTGCAGGACCAGCTCGAGGCGCAGGACTACGCCGTCGAGCGCCTCGAGGGCCCCACCCGCTACGCCACGGCGGCCGCGGTCGCGCGCTTCGCCACGGAGCAGGGCGAGGGCATCGGCACCTACCAGGAGCGCACGACCGGCGTCCTGGTCAACGGCGAGCGCTTCGCCGACGCCCTCGCGGCCGGGCCCATCAGCTACGCCGCGGGCTTCCCGCTGCTGCTGACCCAGGGCGACAACCTGCCGAACGAGACGCGGGCGGTCATCGCCGAGCTGCAGCTCGAGCAGATCATCATCGTCGGCGGCACGGGCGCCGTCTCCGCCGGCGTCGAGACGGCGGTCGAGGGCATCGTCGGCGCGCCGGCCGTGCGCCTGGACGGCACCGGCATCCCGCTCGACCCGGGTCAGGCGGCCTTCCCGCTCGACCGCTTCGCCACGGCGCGCAGCGTCGCGGACTTCGCGTACGAGGAGCTCGGGTTCGACCGCGACTTCGCCGACCTCGCCCGCGGCGACGCCTTCGCCGACGCGCTGGCGGCGGGCGCCGTGAGCGGCGCGTCGCTCACGCCGCTCCTGCTCGCCACGCCGGGGCTGCTGCCCCGCGTGACCGAGGACCTGTTCCGCGACAACTGCGCCACCCTCACGGACGGCTACCTCTACGGCGGCACCGGCGCCATCAGCCAGGCCGTGGAGGACGCCGCCGAGGCGGCCGCCCGCTCCTGCGACGTCCCGCCCCCGCCGTTCGACCAGATCGCCGTCACGCCCGACGAGGAGGTCACGCAGACCGCCGTCGCGAACGACGCGGACGGCGACGGCGTGCTCACGGACGACCGCACCTACACGGCCACGGGCCTCGAGCCCGGCGTCGAGTACCGCGTGACGCTCATCAACGAGGCGAGCACCTCGCGCAACGCCAACGGCGACATCGTCTTCACCAAGGACCCGGCGAACGCCGGGCTCGCGGTCACGGGCAGTCCGACCGCCGACCTCACGTCGGTCAACGGCGTCGCGCCGGTCAACAACGGCGGCCCGGGCACCGCGCCGACCGCCTTCACCGGCACGACGGCGGTCTTCACCGCCGACACCGCGGGCGAGGCCTTCTTCGTCGTCGACGGCGACAGCGCGCCCGAGTCGGTCTTCCCGATCGTCTACCGCAACGGCGGCGGCTCGACCGGCGGCACCCCGCAGC
>CANKBT010000072.1 GCA_947479995.1 Frankiaceae bacterium
CGTGCCCGAGCACAGCGAGGAGCTGCTGGCGCAGCTCTGGGCGGAGCACCTGACGGAGCTCGGCTGACGGGCGGACTGCGGGCGCACCCTGACGGCGCCCGGGCACTGACCTAGGGTCGGGCCGTTCCGCGGTACCGACGGGCTTCCTCCCGAGGACACGCCCCCACCGCACGAGTCTCTTCGTGCTGCCTGGGGTGCCGTCGTGCCACTGCTCCGCTCGTCTGCTGCCGGCTTCGCCGCTCTGGCGCTGGAGGGCTCGCTCGCAGTGCGCGTCGCCGAGCAGATGAGCCACGCGTCCGGCCGACGGGCGGGCGCGTCCGAGGTGCGCAGCTGGGAGCGCAGCCTCCCCGTCCTGGCCCAGGACCTCGTCCAGGCGGGCCTCGACGACGTAGAGGTGCTCGTCGAGCACCAGTTGCCGCTCTCGAGCCGTCGGATCGACGTCGTGCTCGCCGGCCTGCACCCGCGCACGCGCCGACCGTCGTACGTCGTCGTCGAGCTCAAGCAGTGGTCGTCGGCCAGCACGTACGAGGGCGAGCCGACGCTGGTCAGCGTGGAGGCCTACGGCGGTCGACCGGTGCTGCACCCGAGCGTGCAGGTGCAGGGCTACGTCGACTACCTCCGCGGCTTCTCCCGCGCGCTGCACGACGACGGCAGTCACCTCGTCGGCGCGGCGTACCTCCACAACGCCGTCGACGAGTCGCGCATCTCGACGCTGAGAGACCTGCCCAGCGCTGCGGGGAGCCTGTTCACCGCCGCCCGCCGCGACGACTGGCTGCGCTTCCTGACGAGCCGCCTCGCGAGCGACGCACGGGGCAGCGCCGCCGCGGACGCCCTGCTGTCGAGCGGAACGGCGCCCAGCACACAGCTGCTCGCTGTGGCCGCGGAGGAGGTGCAGCAGCGCGAGCGCTTCGTGCTGCTCGACGAGCAGCGCGTGGCGTTCGAGCTGGTCCTGCACGAGGTCGACAAGGCTCGGCGCGCGGACGGCAAGAGCGTCGTCCTGGTGACCGGCGGGCCGGGCTCCGGCAAGAGCGTCATCGCGCTGTCCCTGCTCGGGGAGCTGGCGCGCCGAGGCACCACCGTCCTGCATGCGACCGGCTCCCGCTCGTTCACGCAGACGCTGCGCAAGGTCGCCGGAGCGCGGTCCACGACGACGCAGTCGCTGTTCACGTACTTCAACAGCTTCATGACCGCGGAGCCGAACTCGCTCGAGGTCCTGCTGGCCGACGAGGCGCACCGCATCCGCGAGACGTCGGTCAGCCGCTGGACGCGCAAGGAGGTGCGCAGCAGTGCGCGCGCGCAGGTCGACGAACTGATCAGCGTCGCGCGTGTGCCGGTCTTCCTGCTCGACGAGCACCAGGTCGTGCGACCGGGTGAGCTCGGGACGGTCGCCGACATCGAGGAGCACGCGGCCGCTCGTGGCCTGCCCGTGCACCGCGTCGACCTCGACACGCAGTTCCGGTGCGGCGGCAGCGAGGCGTATGTGCAGTGGGTCCTGCGCCTGCTCGGGCTGGAGCCCGGCGGGCCGGTGCGGTGGCAGCACGACGACGAGGCCTTCACCGCGCGCACGGCTGCTGGCCCGCAGGAACTCGAGGAGTGGCTCAGCGCGCGTGCCGCCGAGGGCTTCGGCGCGCGGATGACCGCCGGCTACTGCTGGCCGTGGAGCGACCCGAGGCCCGACGGCACGCTCGTGCCGGACGTCGCGATCGGGGACTGGTCGCGGCCGTGGAACCTCAAGGGCGAGCGCGCCGTGGGCGGCGCACCGCCCGCCTCGCTGTGGGCCACCGCGGACGGCGGCTTCGGCCAGGTGGGCTGCGTCTACACGGCGCAGGGCTTCGAGTACGACTGGAACGGCGTCATCCTCGGACCCGACCTCGTCCGGCGCGACGACCGGTGGGTGGCCGTGCGCTCGGCCAACCGCGACCCCGACTTCCGCAGCCGCGCGAAGGTCGACGACCTCGAGTTCGAACGGCTCGTGCGCAACGTCTACAAGCTCCTGCTGACCCGCGGGATGGTCGGCACCGTCGTCACGAGCGTCGACCCGGAGACGCAGACGTACCTCGAGACGCTCGTCGATCAGCCCGCGCTGACCGAGGCGTAGGCAAGGCTGGGCATGCCAGGCTGGCGCGTGGCGGCCGACGACGAGCTCGTGAGACTGGGCGTCACGCTCCTCGCCCTCGCCCGGACCAGCGCGCGCACGGCGACGTACAAGCCCGCCACGCTGCTTGCGCTGGTCGACGTGCTGGCAGCCCGCGTGGACCCGCGCGGCAGTGCTCCCGACGTCGTCCCGTTGGTCGACCTCGCCGAGCGGGTCATCGCCCTCTACTGGCCGCAGGTCCGTGAGTACGACGGACTCGACCGCCGCGACCAGGTCCTGCGGCAGATCAGCGACAGGAACAAGGTGTCGGTGATCGTGCGCTCCGTGCGGGAGTACTACGTCGAAGCCGTACGCCAGGGTGCACGCAGTCCCGGGCGGGCGGCCGTCGTGCTCCCCGGCCTGCACGCCAGCACGGTCGACGCCGTGGCGAGGAACCTGCGGCGCTACCCGCTCGAGCGGCTCCAGCGGCCAGGTGGCTGGCGGCAGGGGCAGGACTACGAGCGGCCGCTCTACGACGACCGGCACTTCGGGGCGGGCTCGCGAGAGGTCGAGCTGCGACTGCATCCAGGAGCGGGTGAACGGCTCGTGGCCCTGAGCGGACTGCTCGTCCCCGTGCTGCAAGCCGAGTGGACGCAGCAGGTGGCGTCGCTGAACGAGCTGCCCTCCGAAGACCTGCGTCGACACCTCTTCGGCGAACAGCGTGCGGACCTCGGCCCCGTCCGCGACGTGCTTCGACAGCTGCAGGACGGCCGGTGCCTCTACTGCGGGCGCACGCTGAGCTCGGGTGGGCAGGTCGACCACGTCGTCCCTTGGTCACTCCACCCGCAGGACGCGATCGAGAACCTGGCCCTGGCACACGACGCCTGCAACGGCGCCAAGGGAGCTCACCTGCTGGACCTCGCGCCCTTGCGTGCCTGGGCGTCGCGGGACCTCGACGAGCTGGCCCTGGCCGCCGGGGCCGTTCCCTGGCGCAGCGACCCGACGACGGTCTTCGGGCTCGCTCGGTCCGCCTACGCTCACAGCGGGGCAGCGCAGTTGTGGAGACCGGGCCGGACACGGCCGATGCAGCCCGACGACCAGCGGAGCGCGCTGGAGCTCCTCAGTCGGGCCTGACGCCCCGACCAGTCCGTGCAAGCCCGCACGCCGCCCTTCGACGCCTGACAAGCTCGGCGCGTGACCGCTGAGCATCCTGCGCCGGGCTTGTACGAGAGCTTGTTGACGGTGCCTCTGGCCGCGGCCCTCGGCGGGCTGACGACCGTCGTCGGCGTCGTCGACGCAGCCGAACAGCCGCTGCTGCTGGCTGAGCACGTGGCTCGTCGACTCGCCGCACTCCTCCAGCGCACCAAGCCCGAGGAACGGGTCGACCTCGTCAACCGGCTCCTGGCGGCCCTGCCTGATGACGACGAGGTCGCCCCGGGGCCGCAGCAGCTGCTGGCGGTAGCCCAGCCGGAGGGGCCTGGCGTCTACCGGCTCGAGGAGGTCCGGCCCAGCGTCCCCCTGTCACGACCGGCCCTGCTCACCAACGGCCGGTCGGACCCCAAGCTCGGTGCTGAGCTGCGGGCCGAGCTCGCCTCCGCCGACAGCGTCGACCTGCTGTGCGCCTTCGTGAAGTGGAACGGCCTGCGCGTCCTGCAGGACGCGCTGACCGGCTTCCGCGAGCAGGGGCGGCACATGCGGGTCATCACGACGACGTACATGGGGGCGACGGACCGCAGGGCCCTCGACCGCCTGGTCCAGGAGTTCGGTGCGGAGGTCCGCATCAACTACGAGACCCGCTCGACCCGGTTGCACGCCAAGGCGTGGCTCTTCCGTCGCGAGACCGGGTTCGACACCGCCTACGTGGGGTCCTCGAACCTCAGCCACCCCGCTCTGCTCGACGGCTTGGAGTGGAACGTCCGCCTGTCGGGCGCGCACACGCCGGAACTGCTGCGCAAGTTCGAGGGGACCTTCGACAGCTACTGGGAGGACCCGGCCTTCCTGCCCTACGACCCCGAACGCGACCGCGAGCGCCTCGACGCCGCGCTCCGGGCCGCAGGCGCCGGCTCGAGCGACGGCTCGGTCGTGGTCAGCGGGCTCCAGGTCCAGGCGTACCCGCACCAGGAGGAGATGCTCGAGCAGCTGCGCGTGGAGCGCGAGGTGCACGACCGGCACCGCAACCTCGTCGTGGCAGCGACGGGCACCGGCAAGACGGTCGTCGCCGCCCTGGACTACGCACGCATGCAGGGCAAGCCGTCACTGCTGTTCGTCGCCCACCGCCGCGAGATCCTCGAGCAGGCACGGCGTACCTATCGCGACGTCCTCGCCGACGGCTCCTTCGGCGAGTTGTACGTCGGAGGAGAGGTGCCCTCGCGCTGGCGACACGTCTTCGCGAGCGTGCAGAGCCTCTCGGCCCCGGGGGTGTCTCGGCTCGCGCCCGACCAGTTCGACGTCGTGGTCATCGACGAGTTCCACCACGCCGAGGCCAAGACCTACCGTCGCCTGCTCGAGCACCTGGAGCCCGCGGAGCTGCTCGGTCTGACGGCGACGCCCGAGCGCACGGACGGCGTCGACGTGCGCGGCTTCTTCGACGGTCGCACGGCGGCCGAGCTGCGGTTGTGGGACGCCCTCGAGAACGACCTGCTGTGCCCCTTCCACTACTTCGGCGTGAGTGACGGCACCGACTTGTCACAGCTGACGTGGCGTCGTGGTGACTACGACCGCGCGGGCCTCGAGGCGGTCTACACGGCAGACGACGCCCGCGTGCGGATCGTGCTGCGCGCGCTGCGCGACAAGGTCGCCACGGTCGGTCGCATGCGGGCCCTCGGCTTCTGCGTGTCGGTCGCCCATGCCGAGTTCATGGCAGAGCGCTTCCGGGCCGCCGGCATCCCCGCCACAGCTGTCTCGGGCTCGACCTCTCAGGAGGACCGGGCGGCGGCGCTCAGCGATCTGAGCCGACGTGAGGTCAACGTCGTCTTCGCGGTGGACCTGTTCAACGAAGGGCTCGACGTCCCGGACGTCGACGTACTGCTGCTCCTGCGTCCTACGCAGAGCGCGACCGTCTTCCTCCAGCAGCTCGGCCGTGGCCTGCGGCGCACGGCGGACAAGCCGGTGCTGACGGTCCTGGACTTCATCGGGCAGCAGCGCCGCGAGTTCCGCTTCGACCTCAAGTACCGCGCGCTCACCGGCGCGACGCGCAGCGGCCTCCAGAGCCAGCTCGAGGGGCAGTTCGGCTTCCTGCCGTCGGGATGCGAGCTGGTGCTCGACGAGGTGGCCCGCCAGGTGGTGCTGGACAACGTCAAGCGCGCCCTGGGCCTGTCCCGGAAGGACCTCGTCAGCGAGATACGGGACTCCTCGAGCGACGGCCTCTCCCCCTGGCTCGAGGAGTCGGGCCGGGAGCTGGCCGACGTCTTCAAGAGGGGTTCGTGGACGGAGCTGCGGAGGGAGGCTGGCCGGACGGCCCCACCGGCGGGTCCAGACGACCCGACCCTCCTGAGGCGCACAGCGGCCTTCGCGCACGTGGACGACGCGGAGCGCGCCGAGGCCTACGCGCGTCTCCTGGAGCCCGGGGTGCGCTACGACGAGCTGTCACCGCGGGAGCAGGTGTACGCCCGGATGATGTTCTTCTCGTTCTGGCCGAGCGCGACAGGGCTGAGCAGCTACCAGGAGGGCCTGGACGTCTTGGCGCAGCACCCGGCAGTGCGTGATGACGTGCGCCAGGTGGTGGCCCTGGGGCTCAGCCGTGCTGCGCACGTGGCTCTGCCCGCTGGCAGGCCGAACGTCCTGCTCCGCACGCACGCTCACTACAGCCGAGAGGAGATCCTCGCCGGCATCGGCTACGCGGACTTCGGGCGGACCCCGAAGAGCCACATGACGGGCGTCGTCTGGAGTCCGGGCACCGCCACCGACGCGTTGATGGTCACGCTCCGCAAGTCCGAGCGCGACTACTCGCCGAGCACCATGTACCGCGACTTCGCGCTGTCCACGGAGCTCTTCCACTGGGAGTCGCAGAACGCGACCTCAGCGACCAGTGGCACGGGTCGGAGGTACGTCGGCCACGCGGCCACGGGCTCGACCGTTCTGCTCCTCGTGCGCGAGACCAACAAGAACGAGTGGGGCGGACCACCGGCATACCTCTGCCTCGGCCCGGCGACGTACGTCTCGCACGAGGGGGACAGGCCCATGGCCATCACGTGGCGCTTGAGGGAGCGGATGCCCGTCGACGTCTTCCGTCAGGCGTCGCTGACCGCGTGAGCATGCGTTCCGCGCGCCACGGAGGCCGCCCCGACTAGGGCACCGCTACGGCCGAGTGCGCCGTGCGGGGGGATGGTCGGCTCGCTGTTTGGCGAACCGCCCGATCCGCTCGAGCGTGATGGCCGCGATGCCAGGGAGCACTGGGCAAGACCTGACATCCTCGTGCGGACGGCCCGATGGCTCAGCGACAGAGGACGAGGCGTGGCGTGAGCGGCATGATGCGAGACCCGGGCTTCCGGCACGCGCAGCGCGACAACCTCTACGCGCCGCACATGGCACCGATCAACGAGCTGATCGACCGCCTAGCGGGCGGCAACCGGGGCTGGCTGCCTCACATCGCCCCTGTTCACGGGGGTATGAATGCTCGGCTCTTGTGGGTCCTGCGCGACCCGGGCCCTGCCGTTCAGGACCCGGAGCGACCAGGAGCCGGCTTCCTCTGCGTCGAGAACGACGATCCGACGGCTCGTCGTCTCTGCGACCTCCTCGACCATGCCGGGGTCGAGGTGGGCGACACCCTGCCTTGGAACGCCTACCCCTGGTACATCAACCGCGCTCCTACCGTGAGTGAGCTTCGAGCCGGGACCGCCCCCCTGAAGTCGCTGATCGAGGCCCTTCCTGCCCTCGAGGTCGTCTTGCTCCTCGGCCGACACGCCGAACGGTCGTGGCAATTGCTGACAGCTTCCCATCCCGAGCTCACCGAGATACCGCACGTGCTGTCCACTCGGCACCCTGGTCGTCAAGCGTTCATCGGCACCGAGGAGCAGCGTGAAGTGTGGCGTCGAGAGCAGCAGGAGACGTTCGACCGCGCTGGCGCCCTGCTGAGCGTTGGCGGCATCTAGCTCGCACACGGTTGCGTAAGTCCGGCACGTCGCCGTCCTCCGGGTGCCGAGGGCAGAGTGACCGGCCTGCGTCCTGGCACCGCGACCGCTCGTACGCCGACGGGCCGGCCCCCCTCAGGAAACCGGCCCGCCGACGTGCAGGTAGCTGCCTAGCTGAGCGAGCCCACGTGGTCCGCGTGCCCCTCGCGGAGCCCGCCGCCACCGGCCGAGCCCTCGCCGGCCGCGATGCCGCCGCCGGGACCGCTGACCTTGGTCAGCCCGTTGCCGGACTGCCCCGGCACCCCGTTGACCGTCTCGGTCGAGTAGCCGTACGTGATCACTGCGTGGGCGATCGCGTCGATGTTCTGCTCGAAGACCGTCAGGTCGAGGTTGGTGATGTCGTCGCCGGCCTGGTGGTAGTTCGGGTCGAACGCGACGCCGACCTCGCTGCCGAAGAGCCGGTTGTCGAGCTCGGTCGCGATCTCCTCGGCGCCGGTGAACAGGCCGCCCGACGGGATGCCGACGGCGATGAACGGGCCGTAGTCGGAGCGGCCGCTGAAGTCGGTCGCCTTGGTGTTGAGGCCGACGGTGCTGAAGAAGCCGGTGAACAGCTCCTCGATCTGCGCCGAGCCCTCGGGCCCGGCGCCGGCGCCCTGGGCGTCGCTGTCGTCGCCGTCGTAGACCATCCGCGCGAAGTTCGGCGAGGCGATCATGTCGAAGTTCAGGTAGAGCCCGATGGCGTCCTGCTGCGCCTGGGTCAGCTGGTCGACGTAGTACGTCGCGCCGAGCAGGCCGAGCTCCTCGGCGCCCCACCACGCGAAGCGCACCGCGTTGGTCGGCTTGGTCTTGGCGTACGCCTCGGCGACCTCGAGGATGCCGGCCGAGCCGGAGCCGTTGTCGTTGATGCCGGGGCCCTCGGGCACCGAGTCGAGGTGCGCGCCGACCACGACGACGTTGTCGGTGCGGCCGGACGTCTGCGCGATGACGTTGCTCGTCTGGCGCAGCTCGCTGATGGTGTCGGCGGTGACGGTGACCGTCTGCGGGGTGAGCAGCGTCAGCAGGTCCTCGTAGTCGACGCCGACGACCGGGATGGTCGCGCCGGGGCCGCCGAGCGTGCCGGCGAGCACGCCGGGCTGGTCGCTGCGCTGGCCGACGATGAGCGCCTCGGCGCCGGCGGCCTCGGCGTTCTCCGCCTTGATCGCGAAGGTGCACGTGCCGCGCTGCACGACGACGACGTCGTTCGCGCCGCTGAGGTCGGCGCCCGCGAAGTCCTCCGGCTCGCAGCCGCTGGTGCTGGCGGTGCCCGAGCCCGGCACGACGTCGACCGCCGTGGTGGTGCCGGTGACTTCGCCCGAGCCGCTGTAGGTGAGCACCTGCGTCTCGAGGGGCCCGCGCGCGGTGGTCACCGTCGCCGGCGTCACCTCCTGGAAGAAGGGGAAGTCGAACGTCTGCACCGTCGGGCTGTAGCCCGCGGCCCGCAGGCGCTGCACGACGTACGCGGCGCTCGCGTCGTAGCCGGGGGTGCCCGAGGCGCGGGTGCCGCCGTTGGCGTCGGCGATCCGCTGGAACGCCTGCAGGTGCTCGTAGCCGCCGGCGGCCGACGCCGCCTGCCGCAGCTTCTCCGAGGTGTTGTTGTTGCGGTCGTCGGGACCCGCCAGGGCGGGGCTCGCCAGCGACGCGAGCAGCGCCGAGGCGGCGAGCGTCGCGACCGACGTCGCGACGGGCGAGGGGTGTCTGCGCACGCAGGACCTCCGGGTGTCGTGGGGCCTCATGGGCCCGGCTTCCGGGCCGGCTGGTCAGCCGTCCGCACGCGCCGCGTGGCCCGTCCGGACTAGCCCGAGTAGCGCATCCTGCCCACACCGGGGCCCGGAGCGGTAGTCCGGGCGGCCCAGCGGCTCAGCGCGGCACCCGCAGGCCGAGCACCGCGCACACCCCGACCACGGCCGCGCTGACCCCGAGCGCGACGCCGAACGACGCCCGGTCGACGAGCAGCCCGGCGGCCAGCGGGCCGATCACCGAGCCGAGGTCACTGGCCATCTGCCACACGGCGACGGCCGTGCCGCCGCGGCCCTCGAGCACGTCGCCGACGACGGCCGCCGGGGCGACGCCGAGCAGGGCGGCGCCGGCCGCGAAGACCGTGACCGCGAGCAGCAGCGTCACCGGCCCGGTGGCGAGCGCCAGCAGCACCAGCGACACCGCGGTCAGCGCGCCGCCCGCGACCAGCGTCGGGCGACGGCCGACCTGGTCGACCGCGCGGCCGGCGGGCAGCAGCAGCACCGCCTGCACCAGCGCCGACGGTGAACGCGGCGCCGATCCAGCCCGGTGCGAGGTCGAGCTGCTGCACCACGAGCAGCGGCAGCACCGTCGTGCGGACGCCGAGCAGGCTGAAGCCGACGGCGAAGTTGCCGGCGAGCGCCGCCTGGTACGCCGGCGTGCGCAGGGCCGTCCGCAGCGGCGTGCCGGCCTCGGCCGCCGCGGCGGCGGCCGGTGCGGCGGGCAGGCGCCGCGGCAGCAGCGTCGCGGCAGCGACGGCGGCGAGCAGCAGCGTGCCGGCGTAGAGGAAGAACGGCGCCCGCAGCGACGCGCCGACGACCGCGCCGCCGAGCGCCGGCCCGACGATGCCGCCGAGCAGGAAGCCCCCGCGGTAGACGCTCTGCGTCTGCCCGCGCTGCGCCGCCGCGGCCACCCGCAGGAGCAGGCTGGTCGCGGCGATCGTGAAGACCGCGGACCCGACGCCGCCGAGGCCCCGCAGCACGAGCAGCTGCGGGTAGCTCACCGCCAGCCCGGCCAGCGCCGACGACACCGCGACGACCGCGAGGCCGGTGAACAGCGCCGTCCGCTCCCCCACCCGGTCGACGAGCCGCCCGCCGGCGAGCCCCGACACCAGCCGCATCAGGGCGAACGCCGACACCACCGCACCGGCGGCCGTCGTGCCGACGCCGAACTCCAGCGCGAACAGCGGCACCGCCGGCGCGACGATGCCGAAGCCGAGCGCCACGCAGAACGCGACGAGCGCGAGCACGTACGTCTCGCGCGGCAGGCCCCTCACCGGCCCAGCCTGCCCGGGCCGGGCCTAGGCCAGGACGTCGCCGACGTGCAGCAGGTCCGCGCGCACGAGGTCCTCCGGCACGTCGACCTCGACCGCGCCGTACGCGGTGATGTCGACCGGCGCGAAGCGCAGGCCGGAGCCGGTGATGGCCGTCTCCATGCCGCGCTCGAAGTAGTCCTGGTCGTCGCACCAGCGCAGGTGCTCGACGAGCACGGCCTTGTCGGCGGCGGAGACGTAGTTGATGCCGACGGCCTCGCCGAGCCCGCCGACGACGGTCTTGCTCAGCGCGGCGATGTGACCCGTCTCGTCGACGGTGTACTTGACCTCCTCCTCCGCCACCCGCTCGGTGTTGACGCAGACGAAGGAGCGGTCAGCCTCGAGCCACGGCCGCACGACGGTCATCACGCCCGGGTCGAAGACGACGTCGCCGTTGAGCCACAGCACGCCGCCCTCGCGCGACGACAGCAGCCCGCGCAGCAGGCTGCGCGAGGTGTTGGTGCGCGCGTAGTCCGGGTTGTAGGCGAACACGAGGTCCGGCGCCGCCTGCATGACGACCTCGGCCTGGTAGCCGACGACGACGGTGACGTGGGTGTCGTCGCCGAGGCCGACGCGCAGGTGGTCGACCTGCTGGCGCAGGATGCTGCGCCCGTCGTGCAGGGGCGTGAGCGGCTTCGGCAGGTCGCGGCCGAGGCGGGTGCCCAGCCCGGCGGCGAGGATGACCACCTGGTGGTCCTGGGGGTTCGTGCGTCGCATGCCCTTCACGGGGCTCCCATCAGCTCGGGGACGAAGCGCTGCAGGACGCGGGCGGTGGCGCCCCCGTCCTCCAGCGCGCAGAAGGTCGTGCGGAAGGCCTCGTACGGCGGCAGCGCGGTCGGGTCGCGCAGCACGTCGACGAGCGCGCCGGTGGACGCCAGCAGCGGCCCGGGGGCGATCTCGGCGAGGTCGACGTAGAAGCCCCGGAGCCGGTCGCGGTAGTCGTCGAGGTCGGGCACGAGGAAGGCGATCGGCTTGCCGGTGACGGCGAAGTCGAAGAAGACCGACGAGTAGTCGGTGACCAGCACGTCGGCGGCGAGGTAGAGGTCGCTGACCTGCGGGTGGTCCGAGACGTCGCGCAGCTGCGGGCCGAGGTCGCCGAGGCGGCCGGCGACGAGGTAGTGCAGCCGCAGCAGCACGACGGCCTCGGGCAGCGCCGCGGTGAGGGCGTCGAGGTCGAGGGAGTGGCCGGTGTCCTGCCCGCCGGTGGCGTAGAAGCGGTCGTCGCGCCAGGTCGGCGCGTAGAGCACGACCTGCTGGCCCTCGGCGATGCCCAGGTCGGCGCGGACCCGCGCGCGCCGGGCGTCGCGGTCGGGCGCGAGCAGCACGTCGTTGCGGGGGTAGCCGGTCTCGGCCAGCTCGCCGGTGAAGCGGAAGGCGCCCTGCAGCAGCGGGGTGCTGTAGGCGTTCGGCGACAGCAGCGCGTC
>CANKBT010000073.1 GCA_947479995.1 Frankiaceae bacterium
GACGGCCGGCGCCAGGCGATCCACTTCCAGGAGTGGTGGGTGCGCCACCGCGCCGCGCTGCCCGCCGAGGCCTTCGTCTACGTCGGCGCCGAGACCGCCACCCCCGGCCCGGGCGTGCTCGACGCGATCACGGGCGCCGACCTCGTGCTGCTGCCGCCGTCGAACCCGGTGGTGAGCATCGGCACCGTGCTGCAGCTGCCCGGCGTGCGCGACGCGCTGGCCGCGCAGCGCGTGGTCGGCGTCTCCCCCGTCATCGGCGGGGCGCCGGTGCGCGGCATGGCCGACCGCTGCCTGTCGGCCATCGGCGTGGAGACGACCGCCGAGGCCGTCGGCAGGCACTACGGCGCCGACCTGCTCGACGGCTGGCTCGTCGCCGAGCAGGACGCCGGCGCGAACGTGCCGGGCGTCGAGGTGCGCGCGGTGCCGCTGCTCATGACGGACGTCGACGCGAGCGCCGCGATGGCGCGCGCCGCGGTCGCGCTGGCCGACGAGCTCGGGTGAGCGGCTACGCCGTCCTGCCGGTCCCCGGGCTGCCCGAGGTGCGGCCCGGCGACGACGTCGCCGCGCTCGTCGCCGGTGCGGTGGCGCTGCAGGACGGCGACGTCGTCGTCGTGACGAGCAAGCTCGTCTCCAAGGCCGAGGGCCGGCTGGTGCCCGTGCCGCCCGGTGCCGACCGCGAGCAGGTGCGCCTCGCGGCGGTCGACGCCGAGACCGTGCGGGTCGTCGCGCGCCGCGGCACGACGACCATCGCGCAGGACCGCAACGGCCTGGTGCTCGCCGCCGCGGGCGTCGACGCGAGCAACGTCCGCCCCGACGAGGTGGCCCTGCTCCCCCTCGACCCCGACGCCTCGGCGCGCGGGCTGCGCGACCGGCTCGCCGCCCTCACCGGTGCGCGGGTCGCCGTCGTCGTCAGCGACACCATGGGCCGCGCCTGGCGCGTCGGGCAGGTCGACCAGGCCATCGGCGCGGCCGGGCTCGCCCCCGTGCGCGACAGCCGCGGCACCGTCGACACGCACGGGCACGTCCTCGAGGTCACCGAGATCGCGGTGGCCGACGAGCTGGCCGCCGCCGCGGAGCTCGTCAAGGGCAAGGCCGAGGGGGTGCCGGTCGCCGTCGTGCGCGGCCTCGACCTGCCCGACGACGGCCGCGGGGCCGCCGCGCTCGTGCGCCCCGCCGCGCAGGACTGGTTCTCGCTCGGCACGGCCGAGGCGCGCCGCACCGCGGTCGCCGCCCGACGCACCGTCCGCTCCTTCACCGCCGCGCCGGTCGACCCGCTGGCCGTGCGCCGCGCGGTCGAGGCGGCCGTCACCGCGCCCGCCCCGCACCACACGGTGCCGTGGCGCTTCGTGCTGCTCGCCGAGCGCCGCGAGGCGCTGCTCGACGCCATGGCCGCGCAGTGGCGCGAGGACCTCGCCCGCGACGGCTTCACCCCCGAGCAGGTGGAGCGGCGGCTGCGCCGCGGCGACGTGCTGCGCCGGGCCCCCGTCGTCGTGCTGCCGTTCCTCGTCCGCGACGGCGCCCACGCCTACCCCGACGCGCGGCGCGCCTCCGCCGAGGAGCGGCTGTTCGTCGTCTCCGGCGGCGCGGCCGTGGAGAACCTGCTCGTGCAGCTCGCCGCCGAGGGCCTGGGCAGCGCCTGGGTCAGCTCGACGGCGTTCTGCCCCGACGTCGTCCGCGAGGTGCTCGACCTGCCCGGCGACTGGGAGCCCCTCGGCGCCGTCGCCGTCGGGCACGCGGACGGCGAGCCCGGACCCCGGCCGCCGCGCGACCTGGACGGGCTGCTGCTCGAGCGCTGAGCCCGCCGCGGCGCTTGCGTCTGCCGGGTGCAGGGGCTCACGCGACGCGTCGGGCAGACGTCCCGCGGACGGGCGGGCGGCCGCCGCGGCGCTTGCGTCTGCTGCGCGCGGGGGCTCACGCGACGCGTCGGGCAGACGTCCCGCGGGCGACGGCGGGCGGCGGGCGGGCGGGCGCGCTTGCGTCTGCTGGGCGCGGGGGCTCACGCGACGCGTCGGGCAGACGTCCCGCGGGACGGGCGGGCGGCGGGCGGGCGGGCGCGCTGGCGTCTGCTGGGCGCGGGGGCTCAGGCGACGCGTCGGGCAGACGTCCCGCCGGGACGGATGGGGCGGACGGGCGGGCGGCGGCGGCGGGCGGCTAGAGGAGCGGGCGGGCGTCGGGGCGGGGGACGTCGAGGTCGAGGTCGACCGCCCGGCTGGTGGTCGCCCGGCGGATCTGCTGCTGCAGGCGCATGCCGGCGACGGCCTTGGCCTCCGCGAGGTCGACGACGGTGCGGGGGTCGGCGACGTCCGCGGCGTCGGCGAGCGCGCGGCCCGCGTCGACGTAGTCGCGCATGGCGGCCAGCAGGCGGGGCTCGTCGAGGTCCATGGCGGGAGTCTGCCCGGCTTGTCCGGTTCGTGCCAGCGGTGGTGCGGCGCCCGGGCCCGCCGCTACGGCGCCTCGGCCAGCGGCCACCAGGCGGCGGCCGACGCGCCGGCGACCGCGAGCAGCCCCAGCGCGACGCCGGCCGCGCCGAGCGCGACGAGCAGGGCGGTGCCGGGCGGCAGACCGGTCGCCGCGCGCCGCAGCAGCAGCCGGCTGGGCCGCCAGCGCCGCGGCACGAGCAGCAGCACGACGGCGACGACCAGCGCGCCCGCGGCGGCGACGGCCTCGGGCTCCGGGGAGGCGGCCGTGCCGTCGAGCAGGAGCGCCAGCGGCACGGCGACGGCCAGCGCGAGCGGCAGCGCGAGCAGCAGGTCGAGGGCGGCGCGCACGAGGTGCCACGGCAGCGCGACCGTCGTGACCAGCCCGTCGGAGCGCCGGGCGCCGCGGCGGTCGTGCCGCAGCGCCCGCGCCGCCCGCGCCCGGCCGGCCGTCTGCACGACGAGCAGCCCGGCGAGCGCGGCGGCGGCGACGGCCAGGGGCGCGCTGAGCGCCGCGGCGCCGAGCACGGCCAGCGCGACCGCGGCGAGCAGCAGCCACTGCCACGTGCGGCGCGGCCCCTCGGGCTCGGGCGGCGGTCCCCACGGGTCGTCGTCGTGGGGGCGGTACGGGACCGAGCCCGGCTCGCGCGCGGGCGCCGGCTCAGCGTCGTAGGGCGTCCCGGCCGGCGCGACCGGGTGGTCGGGGCGTCGGGGCGGCGGCGCGACGGGCAGTGCGGCGGTCGCCGCGGCGTCGAGGCGCGTCGTCCGCGCGGGCGCCCCGGCCGCGACCGGGAGCGCGTCGGTCGGGCCGTCGAGCCGGGCGGCGGCCGGGTGCGCTGCCGGCCGCGGGGCGTCCAGCCGAGTCGTCTCCGGCCTGGTCGTCTCCAGCCGGGTCGTCTCCAGCCGGGTCGTCTCGGGCGGCCCCGCGGCGCCGGCGCTGCCGAGGGCCCCCTCGAGCACCTCCGGCGCCTGCGGGCCGAGCAGCGCGGTGAGCGCCGGCGCGCCGGTCGGCAGCCCGGTGCGCACGGGGCCCGACGTCGGCTGCGGGCCGGGCAGGGCCGCGAGCGCGGCGCCCAGCTCCTTGGGCCGCGGCCGCCGCGCCGGGTCCTTGTCGAGCGCGGCGCCGACGAGCGGCCGCAGGGCGCGCGGCACGCCGTCGAGGTCGGGCGCCTCGTGCACGACGCGGTAGAGCACGGCGTCGGGCCGGCCGGTGCCGTACGGCGGGCGGCCGGTGGCGGCGTAGGCGACGACGGCGCCCCAGGCGTGGACGTCGACGGCGGGCGTCGTGGCGTGGCCGAGCACCTGCTCGGGGGCGAGGTAGCCGGCGGTGCCGAGCAGCACGCCGGTGCGCGTCAGCCCGGTGACGTCGGTGACGACCGCGAGCCCGAGGTCGATGACCTGCGGCTCGCCGTCGACCATGAGCACGTTGCCGGGGGTGAGGTCGCGGTGCACGACGCCCGCGCGGTGCAGCGCGTGCAGCCCCTCGGCGAGGCCGTCGGCCAGCCGGCGCACGCCCGGCTCGTCGAGCGGCCCGCCGCCGTCGACCTCCTCGTCGAGCCGCCGCCCCGGCACGAAGCGCGTGACGATCCACGGCGTCTCGGCCTCGACGTCGCCGCCGAGCACGTCGACGAGGTGCGCGCCGCGCACCCGCTGCAGCGCCTCGAGCTCGCGCCGGAAGCGCTGCCGCCCGTCGAGGTCGGCCGGGCCCTCGCGCAGCACCTTGACCGCGACCGCGCGCTCGTCGTCGCCGAGCCCGAGGAACACCGTGCCCATGCCGCCCTGCCCGAGCCGGCCGAGCAGCCGGTACGGCCCGAGGGCGCCCGGGTCGCCAAGCAGCAGCGGGGTGAGCGGCACGGCCCGACGCTAGTGCGCCCGGTGGTCCTGCACGGTCATCCGCGGCCCGAAGCGCGGCTTGGCGACGCCGCTGCACTCGAGCAGCCGCACGACGCGGTAGCGGTGCGGCCGCCACGGCGCGAGCAGCTCGACCATCTCGTCGTCGTCGACGGGGCGGCCGAACAGCGACCACCCGACGTACGCCGCCAGGTGGTAGTCGCCGACCGACAGCGCGTCGGTGTCGCCGAGGGCCCGCTGGGCGATCTCGGCGACCGTCCAGGCGCCGATGCCCGGCAGCGCCGACAGCCGGCGGGCGGCGTCGTCGGGCGCCATGCCGACGGCCTCCTCCAGGCGGGCGGCGTAGCGCATGGCCTCGCAGACGGTCCGCGACCGCTTGGGGTCGACGCCCGCGCGGTGCCACTCCCAGCTCGGGACGCGCCGCCAGGTCTCGGCCGACGGCGGCGCGACCATGCCCTCGGGGGCCGGCCCGGGCGCCGGGCTGCCGAAGCGCCGGACCAGCACGCGGAACGCCGCGAACGCCTCCTTGCCCGTGACCTTCTGCTCGATCACCGACGGCACGAGCGCCTCGACCACCCGGCCGGTGCGCGGCACGCGCAGGCCGGGGTGGCGGGCGTGCGCCTCGGCGAGCAGCGGGTGCCGCGGCTCGAAGCCGTCGGCGGTGTCGCGGCCGCCGAGCAGGTCGGGCGCCGAGGCGACGACCTCCTGCGCCTGCGGCCCCCAGGCCTCGACGAGCACCTCCTGCGGCCCGCGCTGCAGCACGCGGTACGTCGCGCCGACGACCGTCCGCCACACGGCGCCGTCGTCGGCGACGCGGTAGGTCGGGTCGCCGCGGCCGCGCCGCAGCGGGCTGAGCGTGCGCCGCACGTCGACGACCGCCTGCGGTCGCCACGTGGTGCAGGCGTCGGGGGTCACGGCTCCACTGTGCCGCACCCCCCGGACGCCGGGGGGCGGAGCGGCTAGTCCAGGCCGTCCTCGGCCGACTCCTGGAACTCGCGCTCGCAGGCGTCGAGCCGGCCCTGGTCCTGGCCGGCCGACTCCACGCAGTCGCGGAACTGCTGGCCCTCGTCGCTGGTGAGCACGAAGCCGACGGTGGCGGCGACGGCGGCGGCGACGAGCAGGCTGACGACGCCGAGCACGATGCCTGCGGTGGCCAGCCCCTTGCCGTCGCCGGTGCCCTTCCTCACCCGGCCGCGCGCGAGCACGCCGAGCACGATGGCGGCGATGCCGAGCACGACGCCGCCGACGATCGTCCAGCTGGTCACGAGGGCGAGCACGCCGACGACCAGCGCGGCGAGCGCGAGGCCCTTGCTCCGGTGGTGGCCGGGCGCGCCGTACGGCGGGGCGGCGGGCGGCGGGGTGCGCGGGTCGTGGGGACCGGTCACGGGGGGCTCCTGGCGTCGGCCACGCGCCAGGTGCGCGGGTCCCGCTGCCCGTACCCCGCTGAGCGCGACGCTCAGGCCAGGTCGGCGTGCTGCTGCGCGACGCGCGCCTGCAGCTCCTTGACCCGCTGCGCCTGGGCCGCCGGCACGACGAGCGTCGCGGTCGGCGTGTGGACCACGACGAGCCCCTCGCAGCCGACGAGCGCGACGAGGTGCCCGCCGTCGGAGGAGGTGACGACGCAGTCGCGGCTGTCGAGCAGCAGGGCCTCGCCGTCGCCGACCGCGTTGCCGTCGTCGTCGCGCCCGACGGCGTCGCCGTACGCGCCCCAGGAGCCGACGTCGAGCCAGCGCGCGGCGAGCGGCAGCGCGGCGACGGTGAACTGCGGCGACGCCGACGCCGGCTCCATGACGCCGTAGTCGACCGAGGTCTTGGGCACGGCGTCCCAGGCCCCGCGCTCGCCGGCCGCCACGCGGTGGACCGCCTCGGCGGTCTGCGGCGAGAAGGCCTCGACCGCGGCGAGCAGCGTGCGCGCCTGCCACACGAACATGCCGGAGTTCCACAGCGAGCCCTCGGCGACGAAGCGCTCGGCCGTCGCCAGGTCGGGCTTCTCGCGGAAGGTCGCGACCTCGCGGGCGTCGCCGGCCAGCGGCGCGCCGAGCTCGAGGTAGCCGAAGCCGGTGGCCGGGTGGTCCGGCACGACGCCGAACGTCACCAGGGCGTCGTCGCGCTCCTCGGCCAGCGCGTACGCCTGCTCGAGCACCCGCGCGAAGTCCTCGACCGGCTCGATGAGGTGGTCGGCGGTGAGCACCGCGATGACGGCGTCCGGGTCGGCGGCCGCGATGGTGGCGCAGCCGAGCGCGACGGCGGGCAGGGTGTCGCGGCCCGACGGCTCGAGCACCAGGCGGTCGGGGTGCAGGCCCTCGACCGACGACACGGCGTCGCGCAGCGCCTCGCCGGCGCCCAGCCACACGCGCTCGGCCGGCACCACCGCGGTGGCGCGCGCGACCGCGACGTCGAGCAGCGAGCGCCCGCCGAGCAGGGGCACCAGCTGCTTCGGCAGCCCGGCGGTCGACAGCGGCCACAGCCGGGTGCCGCTGCCCCCGGCCAGGATCAGGGCGTGCCTCATGCGGGGGGTGCTCCTCGGGCCGGGGCGGACGGTCGGCGGCGCGTGCAGTGGCCGAGGGTACGGGGCTCCGCGGCTAGTCTCGCCCGGGACGCGCCCGCCCCGGGTGCCGGGGGACGGGAGCCAGGGCGATGCCGGGCCAGCCGCGGGTGACCGTCCTGCTGGCCACCCACCAGGGCCTCGCGTGGCTGCCCGAGCAGGTCGGCACGATCCTCGGCCAGCAGGGCGTCGACGTGCTGCTGCGGGTGTCGGACGACGCCTCGACCGACGGCACGGCGGCCTGGCTCGACGACCTCGCCGCGCGCGACCCGCGCGTCACGGTGCTGCCGCCGGTGCGCTCGGGCGGCGCCGCGCCCAACTTCGCGCGGCTGCTGCGCGACGTCGACGCCGACGCCGCCGGGCTGGTCGCGCTCGCCGACCAGGACGACGTGTGGGAGCCCGACAAGCTCGCCACGCAGGTGCGCGCGCTGCAGGGCGGCTACGACGGCGTCTCCTCCGACGTCACGGCGTTCCGCCCCGACGGCACCCGCTTCCTCGTGCGCAAGAGCTACCCGCAGCGCCGGCTCGACTGGCTGTTCGAGGGCCCCGGGCCGGGCTGCTCGTTCGTGCTCGCGCCGCGCCTCGTGCGCCTGCTGCAGGAGCTGCTCGCCGACCCGGCGTCGCCCGCGTCGACGATGGCCTTCCACGACTGGATGGTCTACGGCGCCGCCCGCGCGCGCGGCTGGCCGTGGCTCATCGAGGCGCGCTCGACGCTCGACTACCGCCAGCACGACAGCAACGCCTTCGGGGCGCACCGCGGGCTGTCGTCGCGCCTCGCCCGGCTGCGCCTGGTGCGCGCCGCGTGGCACCGCCGCGAGGCGGCGCTCATGGCCCGCGTCGGCCTGCAGGTCGCCGAGCAGCCGCTGCGCGGCGAGCTGGAGCACCTGCTGCCGCTGCTCGAGGACACCTCCCCCCGCGCCCGCGCCGCCCTCGCGCGGTACGCCCCGCACGCCCGCCGCCGCCCGCGCGACCGCGCGGTGCTCGGCGCCCTCATCGCCGGAGGCCTGTGGTGAGCACGCTGTGAAGGTCGTCGTCGTCGGCGGGAGCGGCTTCATCGGCACGCGCCTGCTCACCGAGCTGCAGGAGCGCGGCCACGAGGTCGCCAACGTCGACCTCGTGCCGTCGGCCGCGCACCCGGCCGTCACCGCGCTGGGCGACGTCCGCGACGAGGCGGCCATGACCGCCGCGCTCACCGGCGCCGACGCCGTCGTCAACCTCGCCGCCGAGCACCGCGACGACGTGCGCCCGCTGTCGCGCTACGCCTCGACCAACGTCGACGGCGCCCGCGCGCTGGCGGCCGCCGCGAGCGCCGCGGGCGTCCCGCGGGTGCTGTTCACCAGCACCGTCGCGGTCTACGGCCTCGGCCGCCCGCGGCCGACCGAGGACGACCCGACGCTGCCGTTCAACGAGTACGGCCGCACCAAGCTCGCCGCGGAGGAGGTGCTGCGCGGCTGGGCCGCGCAGGACCCGGCGCGCTCGCTGTTCGTCGTCCGCCCCTGCGTCGTCTTCGGCGAGGGCAACCGCGGCAACGTCTGGACGCTGGCCACGCAGGTCGCGTCCGGCCGCTTCCTCATGATCGGCGACGGCAGCAACCGCAAGTCGATGGCGTACGTCGGCAACGTCGCCGCCTTCCTCGCCGGCGGGCTCGACGCGGGGCCCGGCACGCACCTGACCAACTACGCCGACCGCCCCGACCTGACGACGCGGCAGCTCACCGACCTGCTGCAGGACGAGCTCGGCGTGACCAGCCGGCGGCGCCCGCTGCCGGTGCGCGCGGGGCTGGTGGCCGGCGCGGCCGCCGACGTCGTCGCGCGCGTCACCCGGCGGCCGCTGCCGGTGTCGCGGGTGCGCGTGGAGAAGTTCGTCGCCGAGACGACGGTCGGCACCGCCCGGCTCGAGGCGAGCGGCTTCGCCCCGCCGTACGCGCTGGAGGACGCCCTGCGCCGGACGGTGCGGGCGGAGTTCCCCGAGCGGGTCCGGCCGGCCTGACGCTCAGCCCGCGACGGCGCGGGCGTACGTCTCGAGGTGCCGCTCGGCGCAGGCCGCCCACGTGAAGCCCTCGGCCCGGGCCCGGCCGGCCTCGGCCAGCTGCGCGCGGCGGGCGGGGTCGTCGAGCAGCGCGCCGAGGCCCTCGGCGATCGACGCGGCGTCAGGCTCGACGTAGGCGACGGCGTCGCCGCCGACCTCGGGGATCGCCAGGCGCCGGGTGGTGAGCACTGGCGCGCCGCAGGCCATCGCCTCGACGACCGGCAGGCCGAAGCCCTCGCCGAACGACGGGTAGGCGACGAGCAGCGCGCCGCCGAGGTAGCCGGGCAGGTCCGACAGGCGCAGGTAGCCCGGCCGCAGCACGCGCAGGTGCGGCGGCACCTCGGCGACCGCGGCGTCGATCGTGTCGTCCCAGCCGGCGCCGCCGGCGAGCACGAGCACGGGCGGGTCCTCGCGGCCCTCGCAGGCGCGCACCCAGCCGCGCACGAGGCCCGGCACGTTCTTGCGCGGCTCGAGCGTCGACAGGAAGGCGACGTACGGCTGGCCGGCGAGGCCGAGGCGGGCCTGCACGCGCTCGCGCTCGGCCGGCTCCGGCACGTGGAAGGCGGTGTGGTCGACGCCGTGGTGCGCCACGTCGATCGTCGACGCGTCGGCGCCGAGCAGCCGCACCAGCTCGTCGCGCGTCGCCCGGCTGGGGGCGAGGGTGCGGGCCGCGCGGCGCAGCGCGGTGCGGGTCGCCGAGCGGAAGAACGTGCCCTTGACCGCCGTGTGCATCTCGGGGTCGGTGAAGAAGGTGGCGTCGTGCAGCGTGACGACGACGGGCTGGCTGCAGCGCAGCGGCAGCGTGTAGTGCGGCGAGTGCACGACCTGCGCCTCGACCTGGCGGGCGACCAGCGGCAGGCCGGTCTGCTCCCACGCCAGGCGGGCCGGGCGGTGGGCCACCGGCGCGGGCGCCGGCACGACCCGCGCACCGGGCGCGAGGCGGCCGTAGCGCTCGGCGTCGGCGCGCTGGCAGACGACGGCGAGCGGGGCGCCGGCGCCGTCCAGGGCCTCGACGAGGCCGTCGACGTAGCGCCCGACCCCGCCCCGGTCGGCGGGCACGGCGGTGGCGTCGACGAGGACGCGGGGGCCGGCGGTCAGCGGGACTCCTCGGGGGGCTGGGGGACGCTGCGACCCTACCCAGGCAGGGCGTCGACGGCCCGCCAGACGTCGGCCGCCGCGCGGTCCCAGGTGAAGGCCGCCGCGCGCTCCGGACCGGCGGTGCGCAGCCGGGCGCGCAGGCCCTCGTCGCCGAGCACCGCGCGCAGCCCGTCGACCAGGTCGTCGAGCGGCACGGCGAGCGCCGCACCGCCGGCCACCTCGACGAGCGCGGGCGCGTCGCTGGTGAGCACCGGCGTGCCGACCGCCATCCCCTCGAGCAGGGGCAGCCCGAAGCCCTCGGCGCGGCTGGGCACGACCAGCGCGGTCGCGCGGCGCAGCAGCACGGCGAGGTCGGCGTCGGCGACGCGGCCGAGCAGGCGCACGCGGTCGGTCGGCGCGCCGAGGTCGACCTCGCCCCAGCCGGCCTGGCCGGCGACGAGCAGGGGCAGGTCGGTGGCCTGCGGCAGCGCGCGCACCAGCTCGGCCAGGCCCTTGCGCGGCTCGAGCGTGGCGACGGCGAGCACGTAGCGCTCGGGCAGGCCGAGCCGCGCGGCCCGCGCGTCGGCGTCGGGCGGCAGGGCCAGGTCGGCGCTCACGCCCTCGCCGACGACCGCGAGCCGCGGCAGCGCCACGTGCCGCTGCAGCTCCTCGGCGACCGCCCGCGTCGGCACGACGACGAGGTCGGCCTCCCGCCCCGCGCGCGCGACGGCCCGCCGGTGCCAGGCGACGCCGCGGGGCGTCAGCGTCTCGGGGTGCGTCCACGGCACGGCGTCGTGCACGACGACCACCTGCGGGGTGCGCCGGCGCGGCGGCGCGAGCGGCGTCGGCGCGAGCACGACGTCGCCGGGCACGCGCGGGCCGAGGCCGCGCTCCCAGGCCACGGTGAGCGGGCGCCGGGCGAGCGGCAGCCGGCGGGGGCCGCGCACGCCCGGCACGACCGCCGCGGCGGTCGACCGGTGCCACGCGACGGCCGAGGCGACCGGCCGGCCGGTGCGCGCGAGCGCGGCGGCCAGCTCGCGGCTGTAGCGGCCCGTGCCCCCCGGGACGGGGGCGAGGCACTGCTCCAGCAGGACCGTGAGCAGGGCGGCTCAGCCCCCCGCGGGGCCCGCGAGGTCGACGTCGACCATGCGGCCGACCAGCTCCTCGAAGCCGACCGTCGGCGACCAGCCGAGCACCTCGCGGGCGCGCGTCGCGTCGCCGACGAGCACGGCGGCGTCGACCGGCCGGACGAAGGCCGGGTCGACGCGCACGAGCGGCTCCCAGTCGTCGATGCCGACGCGCGCGAAGGCCGCGGCCACGAAGTCGCGCACGGTGTGCACGACGCCGGTGGCGACGACGACGTCGAGCGGCGCGTCGTGGCGCAGCGCGCGCACCATCGCGTCGACGTAGTCCGGCGCCCAGCCCCAGTCGCGGCCGGCGTCGAGGTTGCCCAGCACCAGCTCGTCCTGCTGCCCCTGCGCGATGCGGGCCGCGCCCTGGGTGATCTTGCGCGTGACGAAGGCCGGCGGCCGCCGCGGCGACTCGTGGTTGTAGAGGATGACGGCGCTGGCGTGCATGCCGCGGCCGCGCTGCACCCCGACGAGGTGGTGCGCGTACGCCTTGGCCGCGCCGTACGGCGAGGTGGGGCGGATCGGCGTCGTCTCGTCCTGCGGGCTGAC
>CANKBT010000074.1 GCA_947479995.1 Frankiaceae bacterium
GCCCCGGCCGCCCCGGCTGGCACATCGAGTGCTCGGCGATGGCGCTGGAGCACCTCGGCGAGGAGTTCGACCTGCACGCCGGCGGGCTCGACCTGGTCTTCCCGCACCACGAGAACGAGGTCGCGCAGAGCCGGTGCGCCGGCTACGGCTTCGCGCAGCACTGGCTGCACAACGGCCTGCTCAGCCTGGCCGGCGAGACGTCCAAGATGAGCAAGAGCCTGGGCAACGTCGTCACCGTCGACGCGGTGCTCGCGGCGCACCGCCCCGCCGTGCTGCGCTACGCCCTGGGCACCAGCCACTACCGCTCCTCGCTCACCTGGGGCCCGACGACGCTCGCCGAGGCCGAGGCGGCGTACGGGCGCATCGAGACGTTCGTGCGCAACGCCGGCGACGCGGTCGGGAGCACGCCGGTCGACGAGGCGCTGGCCGCGGCGTCGTGGGACGACTTCGCCGCCGCGCTCGACGACGACCTCGGCGTGCCGCAGGCGCTGGCCGTCGTGCACAGCGGGGTCCGGGCGGGCAACGCCCTGCTCGCCGCGCCGCCCGGGGAGCGCGACCTGCCGCGCCTGGCCGCCACCCTCGCGGTCGTGCGGCGCATGCTCACCGTGCTCGCCCTCGACCCGGTCGACCAGTGGCCGCAGGACGGCGGCGGCGCGCTCGCCCCCGTCGTCGACGCCCTCGTCGCGACCGTCGTGCAGGCCCGGGCCGACGCCCGCGCCCGCAAGGACTGGGCGCAGGCCGACGCGCTGCGCGACCAGCTGGCCGCGGCCGGCGTGGTGCTCGAGGACACGGCCGACGGCGTCCGCTGGCGGCTCTCATGACCGACCCCTCGACAGGACGGCGCACATGACCGGCAAGCCGCGCTCCGGCGTCGCCAAGGGCGGGCAGGGCGGCCGCGCCGCCAAGCCCGGCTCCCACCGCAAGGGCGCCTCCACCGGCTCCGGCGGGCAGGGCAAGCGCAAGCTCGAGGGCCGCGGCGCCACGCCGCCCGCCGAGGCGCGCACCAAGCGCGTCAAGCGCGGCACCGCCGCGCCCGCCCGCGGCGACGCGCCCCGCAGCGCGGCCCGGCCGGAGCGCCCCGTCGGCACCCGCAAGGACCGCGGCGACGCCCCCGAGACCGTCGTCGGCAAGAACCCGGTCGTCGAGGCGCTGCGCGCCAAGGTGCCCGCCACCGCGCTGTACGTCGCGCAGGGCACCACCGCCGACGAGCGCGTCAGCGAGGCCGTCGCGATCGCCGGCAAGGCCGGCGTGGCGCTGCTGGAGATGACCCGCCAGCAGATGGACCGGATGACCGGCGGCGCGCTGCACCAGGGGCTCGCCCTGCAGGTGCCGGCCTACTCCTACGCCACGCCCGAGGCGCTGCTCGCCACGGCGCTGGCGTCCGAGGCGCCGCTGCTGGTGGCCCTCGACGGCGTCACCGACCCGCGCAACCTCGGCGCCGTCGTCCGCTCGGCGGCGGCGTTCGGCGCGCAGGGCGTGCTCGTGCCCGAGCGCCGGGCGGCCGGCATGACCGCCTCCGCCTGGCGCACCTCGGCCGGCGCGGCCGCGCGGCTGCCCGTCGGCCGCTGCACCAACCTGGCGCGCACGCTGAAGGAGTACCGCGCCGCCGGCCTGTTCGCCGTCGGCCTGGCCGGCGGCGCCGGCACCACGCTCGACGAGCTGGAGCTCGCGACCTCGCCGCTCGTGCTCGTGGTCGGCAGCGAGGGCGACGGCCTGGGCCGGCTCGTCGCCGAGGGCTGCGACCTCACCGTCTCGATCCCCATGGCCGGCGGCACCGAGTCGCTCAACGCCGGCATCGCCGCGGCGGTCGCCCTCGCCGAGGTCGCGCGCCGGCGCCGGGTCGCCGCGGGCTGACCCGGCGCGTGCACCTCGGGTGCGCCTCGCGTGCACCTCGTGTACACGTCGTGTGCACGTCGCGTTCCAGCCGTCACCACCTGCACGTCGCCGTCGTTGACGGGGTGTTCGCACGCGCGGCACGTCGCCCCTGACCCGGGTGGTGCTGACGGCCCCCCACGAGGAGCACCGTTGAGCCAGCCCCCCGGCCCCGACGCGCTGTCGCGCGCCGTCGCGGAGACCGCCGTCGACCTCGTCACCGACCTCGTCGCCGTCGAGGGCCTCGTCGTCGACCTCGACCGCCGGGTCGCCGAGGTCTCGCGCGGCGCCGCCCGCGCCGACGACCCGTCCGACGAGGAGCTCGTCGCCCGGGCCCGCGCCGGCGACGAGGAGGCCCTGCGGCTGCTGCTCACGACGTACCGCTCCTTCGCGCGCGTTAAGGCGCGGACGTACTTCCTGGCCGGCGCCGACCGCGAGGACGTCGTGCAGGAGGGCATGATCGGCCTCTACAAGGCGGTCCGCGACTACGACCCCGCGCGCCAGGCGTCGTTCCGCTCGTTCGCCGAGCTGTGCGTGACCCGGCAGGTGCTCACGGCGGTCAAGGGCGCCACCCGCCACAAGCACGGCCCGCTCAACGACTACGTGTCGTTCTCCCGGCCCGTCGGCGGCGACGACGACGGCGAGCGCGTGCTCGCCGACGTGCTCACCGGCACCGGCGCCAGCGACCCGGCCGACCTGGTGATCTCCGCCGACCGCGTGCGGGCGCTGCAGGCGCACGTCGACGAGGTGCTCTCCGACCTCGAGACCGAGGTCCTGCGGATGTGGGTCGACGGCAAGAGCTACCAGGAGATCGCCGAGGTGCTGCAGCGCCAGGTGAAGTCGATCGACAACGCGCTGCAGCGCATCAAGCGCAAGCTCGAGGCGCACCTCGCCGCGCGCCGGGCGGCCGACGAGGGCTGAGCCCGCCGCGGCGCGGGCGGTAGCGTCGGCCCCCCGCGCCGGCTTAGCTCAGTGGTAGAGCACCGCTCTTGTAAAGCGAAGGTCGTCGGTTCGACCCCGACAGCCGGCTCCCCGCCCGCGACGCGCAGGTCACGATGTCGTCACCATCGGGCTCATCGTGACCCGGGTCACGGCTCGCTGGCCGCGCGCTGGGCACCGTGGAGGAGTGCCGCCCCCTCCGACGTCCGTGGTGACGCCCGTGCCGTCGCCGGCGGCCACGACGCGCGGCCCCGGGCTGAGCGGGCAGGCCGTGCGCTTCCTCGTCGTGGGCGGCCTCGCGACCGTCGTCGACGTCGGCCTGTTCAACGTCCTGCACTACGCGCTGGGCGTCGGCCCGCTGTCCTCTAAGGTGCTGTCGACCGTCGCCGGCGGCGCCGTCGCGTTCCTCGGCAACCGCCAGTGGAGCTTCGGCGACCAGACCGGCCGCTCGGTGCGCCGCCAGGCGGGGCTGTTCGTGCTCGTCAGCCTGGCCGCCCTGGGCCTCGGGCTCGTCCCGCTGGCCGTCGCGCGCTACGGCCTCGGCCTCACCAGCCCCCTCGCGCTCAACGTCGCGGCCAACGTCGTCGGGCTCGCCGTGGCCACCGCCTTCCGCTTCTGGGGCTGCCGCCGCTGGGTCTTCCCGCCGGCCGAGGCCCCCGCGCGCCGCGCCGTCGAGCACGACGACGCGCTGCGCCTCGCCGCCTGAGCGACCCGCCCCGGGCGCCACGCCGACGCACCCTGCACGAAACGCCCCCAAGTCGGGCGAGCGGGCCGTACCGTCCTTGACGGGACTGTGAGCGGGCGCACACGATGTCCCTCCGGCGCGTCCGCGCGCCGTTCTCCGCGTGTGCGAGGTCGAGGGGGTTCTGCGTGGCACCGCCACTGCGCAAGGGGCGACAGCTGGCCGCGCAGCGGGTCGGCGGCGTGGTCTTCCTCGTCGTCATCGCGCTGCTGGTGTCGCTGGCGGTGGCGCTGTACCAGAAGCGCTTCGCCGACGTGGTCGAGGTGAGCGTCAAGACCGACGCCATCGGCAACCAGCTCACCGTCAACGGCGACGTCAAGGTCGACGGGCTCACCGTCGGCCGCATCACCGACGTGCGCAGCGAGGGCGACGGCGCGACCGTCGACGTGGCGATCGACGCCGACCGGGCCGACCTCGTCTCGGCCGACAGCGTCGCGCAGCTGGTGCCCAAGACCCTGTTCGGCGAGAAGTACGTCAGCCTCGTGCGCCCGGTCGCCGGCGGCGGCGAGCGCATCTCCGAGGGCGACGTCCTCCAGCAGGACCGCTCGGCGGTCGCCGTCGAGACCGAGGAGGTGCTCACCAACTCCCTGCCGCTGCTGCGCACCCTCGGCCCGGACGACCTGTCGCGCACCCTCAACGCCCTCTCGGGCGCGCTGCGCGGCCGCGGCGAGCGGATCGGCGAGAACGCCGTGCTCACCCAGCAGTACCTCGCGCAGCTCAACCCCGCGCTGCCGCAGCTGCAGCGCGACCTGGTCGGCCTCGCCGACCTCGCCGACACCTACGACCAGGCGGCGCCCGACTTCCTCGCGGTGCTCGACGACCTGTCGTTCAGCGCCCGCTCGCTGGTCGACCAGCAGGAGGAGCTCGCGACCTTCCTCGACACCACCAGCACCTTCGACGGCAGCCTGCAGAGCCTGCTCGAGGAGAACGAGACGCGCCTGGTCAACCTGGCGTCCGAGAGCCTGCCGTCGCTCGAGCTCTACGCGCGCTACAGCCCGCAGTACGGCTGCTTCCTGCGCACCATCGCCGACTTCGAGGAGACGACCAACCTCACCTTCGGCGGCCTGCAGCCCGGCCTGCACATCACGCTCGTCGGCACCATCGACGGCGGCCCCTTCCAGCCCGTCGACAAGCCGCTGTTCGGCGACGAGAGCCCGCCGACCTGCCGCGGGCTCGAGGAGCCGCGCGAGATCCCGTTCCCGCTCTACCGGGAGTCCCGCGACGGCTACAACGAGGAGGCCGAGGCGCGCTGCCCCGAGGTCAGCCAGGGCCGGCGCTCCGACGAGACCGCGTGCCCCGGCCCGAGCGCGGCCGCGCAGACCGTGTCGGCGCAGAGCACGATCCTCGACCTCGTCAGCGCGCCGCTGCTGCGCACCAGCCCCGACGCCGTGCCGGAGATGTCCGGGCTGCTGCTCGGGCCGATGCTGCGGGGCACCACGGTCGACCTCGACTGACCCCGCGCGGTGCCCTCCCGGGAGGGCTCCGCTGTGCTTGACTCGTGGGCGAACCACACGGGTGTAGTTCGCCCGTCCGCCGCCCAGGAGGCCCTCGTGGACCACGCCCCCGCCGTGCCCCGCCCGACCGCCGCACCGGCGCCCTCGGGGCTGTCGGAGCGCGACCTGGCGATCCTGGCCTTCGAGCGCCAGTGGTGGAAGTACGCCGGCGCCAAGGAGCAGGCGATCCGCGACCTGTTCGCGATGAGCGCCACGCGCTACTACCAGGTGCTCAACGCCCTCATCGACACCCCCGAGGCGCTCGTCGCCGACCCGATGCTCGTCAAGCGGCTGCGCCGCCTGCGCGCCACCCGCCAGCGCACCCGCTCGGCCCGTCGCCTCGGGATCGACGCCTGAGCGCGGACGGCAGCCGTCCGGAGGTCGTGCAGGGCGAGGACGCCAGCGCGACCGGCGCGGCCGGGCACGACACCACCCCGCCGTCGGCCCGGGTGGGCCGCCGCGTGCGCGCGGCCCCGCCGCCCCCGGTGTCGCCTCTTCGCGCGGCCGCCGGCGCCGCGGTCGCCGTCGCCGGCGTCGCCCTCGGCATCGGCGCCGTGCTCACCCTCACGAGCGACCCCGACGGCGCGCCGACGGTCGACGGCGCCCGCGCCGCGTCGTCCTCGCCCGCACCGACCGTGAGCGCGGCGCCGACCCCCGTGCCCACCACGCCGCTGCCGACCGCGCCCCTCCCGCCGGCCGCGGCGCCCACCACGACGGCCCCCGTGCCGGTGGCCCCGGCGCCCCCGCCCGCGGCCGTGCCGGTGCCCGCCGCCGTCGCGCCCGCGGCCCCCGCCGCCCCCGCGGCGCCCGCCCGCCCGGCCGTCACCGTGCTCAACAACTCGCGGATCACCGGCCTGGCCGACCGCGCCGCCCGCACGTACCGCGCCGAGGGCTGGCCGGTCGCCGAGACCGGCAACTACCGCGGCCGGCTGACGACGACGACCGTCTACTACGCCGGCGGGCAGCAGGCAGCGGCCGAGCGCTTCGCCGCGCTGTTCGACGTGCCCCGCGTGCTGCCGCGCCCGGCGGACCTGCCGGGCAGCGGGCTCACGGTCGTGCTCACGCGCGACTACGACGCCTGACCGGAGCCTGACCGACGCCTGACCTGCGCCCGCTGCCGCGAGGACGCCCGGCGGGCTCAGCGCTGCGCGCGGCGCTCGGCGTACGCGGCGAGGTCGGCGACCTGCACGGGGTCCAGCGACGGGCGGACGACCCCCAGCGCCGCGGTGACGTGCGCGCGCGTCACCGTCGCGGCCTGCATCGACTCGCGCATCGCGGTGAGCGCCGCCTCGCGGACGAGGGCGGCGCAGTCGGCGGCCGAGAAGCCCTCGGTGCGGGCGCCCAGGTCGTCGACGTCGACGTCGTCGGCCAGCGGCACGCCCTTCGCGGCGGCCCGCAGGATCGCGGCCCGGGCCTCGGCGTCCGGCGGCGGCACGTAGACCAGCCGCTCGAGCCGGCCGGGGCGCAGCATCGCCGGGTCGACGAGGTCGGGGCGGTTGGTCGCGCCGATGACGACGACGTCGCGCATCGCCTCGACGCCGTCGAGCTCGGTGAGCAGCGAGGCGACGACGCGGTCGGTCGTGCCGCCGTCGTTGCCCCGGCCGCGGGGCGGCGCGAGGGCGTCGACCTCGTCGAGGAACACGAGCGCGGGGGAGGCCTCGCGGGCCCGGCGGAACAGCTCGCGCACGGCCGACTCGCTCTCGCCGACCCACTTGCTGAGCAGCTCGGCGCCCTTGACCGACAGCACGTTGGCCTGGCCCGACCCGGCGATGGCGCGGACGAGGAAGGTCTTGCCGCAGCCGGGCGGGCCGTAGAGCAGCACGCCGCGCGGCGGGTCGACGCCGAGGCGGGCGAACGTGTCGGGGTACTGCAGCGGCCACAGCACGGCCTCGGTGAGCGCCGCCTTGACGTCGACCATGTCGCCGACGTCGTCGAGGGTGAGGCCACCGGTCTGCACGGCCTCGCCCTCCATGGCGGTCGGCCGCACGACCTCGAGCGCGGCGTCGACGTCGGCGCGGGCCAGCACCGGCGCCTCGGCGTCGCGCTGGCGGGCCGCCGCGCGCAGGCCGGCCTCGCGCAGCAGCGCCAGCAGGTCGGCGGCGACGAAGCCGGGCGTGCGGGCGGCGACGTCGTCGAGGTCGAGGTCGTCGGCGCGCGGCACGTCGGCCGTGACCGCCTCGAGCAGGCGGCGGCGCTGCGGCCGGTCGGGCAGCGGCACGGACAGCTCGACGTCGAGCAGGTCGGGCGACCGCAGCCCGGGGTCGACCCGCTCGGGGTGCGCGGTGGTGCAGACGACGGCGAGGCGCCCCGAGGCCAGGGCCCTGCCGAGCTCGACGAGGAAGGTCGTGGCCAGCGGCGTCGTGCCCTCGCGCGGGGCGAGCGCCTCGACGTCCTCGACCAGCAGCACCGTGGGGGCCGCCGGCGGGGCGAGCGCGCTGCGCAGGCGCGTGGCGGCGGCGTCGACCTGGGTGGCGGCGACCTCGGGCGCCCAGAGACGCACCAGCCGGGCACCGACCTGCGCGGCGGCCGCCTCGACGAGCGTCGCCTTGCCGGCGCCGGCCGCGCCGGTGACGAGCACCCCCATCCGCGCGGGCGTGCGCAGCCGGGCGAGCAGCTCGGGGTGGTGGAAGCCGAGGTCGAGCCGCTCGACGAGCGCCGCGCGCTGCGCCTCCATGCCCGGCAGCTCGCGCGGCGGCGCGGCCGCGGCGGGGGCCGCGACGGCCGGCGTCGGCGTGCCCGAGCTGGTCGTGCCGCCCTGCCAGCCGACGACGGTGCTGCGGGTGACCAGGCACGGCCCGGCGGGCGTCACGTCGACGGCGTTGAGCAGCACCGTGCCGGCGGCGTAGCCCAGCGTGCTGCGCAGCCGCGCGCGCACGGCGGCCAGGTCGCTCGAGGTGCCGGTGAGGTCCTGCTGCACGAGCGAGACGCTGTCGCCCGAGGTGACGACCTTGCCGTGCAGGGCGTCGCGCGCGAGCGACGGCGCGACGGCGGCGACGACCTCGCGCGGGCCGGCCAGCGTGATGCTCGTGGCCTCGCGCAGCGGCTCGGCGCTGACGCGCACCTGCTCGCCGTCGCGCGCACCCAGGTTGCCGAGCACGAGCTCGTCGCAGAGCACGACGTGGGGGCCGTGCACCAGCGGCGCGGTGGCGACCAGGGCGCCGGTCGTGCGCTCGCCCTCGAGCCGCACGACGTCCCACGGCCGCACGCCCAGTGCCGCGAGCGCCTCGGCGTGCAGGCGCACGACGCCGCGGCGACCGTCGAGCGGCGAGGCGTTGAGGACCGCGGTCAGCTCGAGCACGAGGCGACCCTAGGCCGCCCACGTATGCTGGGCGCACAACTGCACAGCACCGCTCATCCCGAGGGGCACCAGGGACACGGCCCGACGACGCCCCGGCAACCAGCACGCACGTGCCAGGTGCCAAGTCCGTCCCGCGTGCGCGCGGGGAAGATGAGGAGATCCGCATGACCACGACCGCCCTGCCCGCCGCGTTCGCCGACAGCCCCGCCGTCGGGCTCTCCTGTCGCGAGTGCGGGCACGCCGTCGAGCTGGCCCCCGTGCACGTGTGCACGCAGTGCTTCGCCCCGCTCGAGGTGGCGTACGACGAGGACGCGCTGCGCCGCGTGACCCGCGAGGGCATCGAGGCGGGCCCGCAGACGATCTGGCGCTACGCCGGCCTGCTGCCCGCCGGCCAGGACCTCGCGACCCGCGTCGACCTGGGCGCGGGCATGACGCGCCTGCGCCCCGCGCCGCACCTGGCCAAGGAGCTGGGCATGCGGTCCCTGCTCGTCAAGGACGACAGCGGCAACCCGACGCACTCGTTCAAGGACCGCGTCGTGTCGGTTGCGCTCTCGGCCGCCCGCGCCTTCGGCTACACGACGGTGTCGTGCGCCAGCACCGGCAACCTCGCCAACTCCGTCGCCGCCCACGCCACCCACGCCGGCCTGCGCTCGGTCGTGTTCATCCCCCACGACCTCGAGCAGGGCAAGGTCGTGCAGACCGCCGTCTACGGCCAGACGCTCGTCGCGGTCGAGGGGTCGTACGACGACGTCAACCGGCTGTGCAGCGAGATCGCCGAGAACGAGGACTGGGCGTTCGTCAACGTCAACGTGCGGCCCTACTACGCCGAGGGCAGCAAGACGCTCGGCTACGAGGTCGCCGAGCAGCTCGGCTGGCGCCTGCCCGAGCAGGTCGTCATCCCGATGGCGTCCGGCTCGCTGCTCACCAAGGTCGACAAGGCCTTCGGCGAGCTCGGCCGGCTCGGCCTGGTCGACGCGACGCCGTACAAGGTCTACGGCGCGCAGGCGACCGGCTGCAGCCCGATCGCCACGGCGTACGAGAACGGCTGGGACACCGTGCAGCCGGTCAAGCCGAGCACCATCGCCAAGTCGCTGGCCATCGGCAACCCCGCCGACGGGCCGTACGCGCTCGACGCCGTCCGCCGCACCGGCGGGGCGATGGGGCACGTCTCCGACGAGCAGGTCGTCGAGGGCATCGCGCTGCTCGCGCGCACCGAGGGGCTGTTCGCCGAGACCGCCGGCGGCGTGACCGTCGCGACGCTCAAGCAGCTGCTCGAGCGCGGGCAGATCGACCCCGACGCCGAGACCGTGCTCTACAACACCGGCGACGGGCTCAAGACCCTCGACGCGGTGGCGGGCCTCGGCCCGACCGCGACGATCGCGCCGTCGTACGGCGCCTTCGCCCGCACCGGTCTCGCGTAGGCCACCCGCCGGCCACCTGCCGGTGGGACGCTGCCGGGCGTGTGCGACGCGCTCCTGACCCGCCGGCAGCTGCTGCGCTACGGCGCGCTCGTCGCCGCGACCTTCCCGCTCGCGGGCGGGGCGCTGGCGACGCGGGCGCGCGCGGCCGGCCCGGCCGTGCCGATGAACCTCGAGCTGGTGACGGTCACGGACACCTCGGCCGTCATCACCTGGTTCACCGGCGACCCGACGACGCTCGACGAGTTCGGCCGGCCGGCGCCCGTCGCCGCCCCCGGCCGGGTGCTGATCGGCACCAGCCCGCTGGCGCTCGAGGTGGTCGGGGCGCACGAGCCGACGGCGTACCACCACGTCGAGGTGACCGGCCTGCAGCCCGGCACCACCTACTCCTGGCGGGCCGAGAGCGGCGGCCTGCCGGCGCTGCCCACCGGCATCAGCAACCCGGGGCTCAAGGGCCTGTCGGTGCCGCTGACCGCGCCGCCGGCCTTCACGACCCAGGTGACGCCGCCGGGCCGCGAGCTCGGCCGGGTGGCCTGGCTCAACGACCTGCACTTCGGGGAGACGGTGTCGGGGCTGATCCTGGGCAACGACGCACTCCCGGGCGGCGGGCTGCCGCCGGGCTTCGCCGTCGACCCCGACGACCCGTACTGGCGCTTCATGTCGCAGGCCGCGGTCGAGGAGGCCCGCGCCCGCGGCTGCACTCTGCTGCTCGCCAACGGCGACGTCACGGCCGAGGCGCGGCCGGCCGAGGTGACCGAGGCGCGCGCGGCGCTGGACCGCTTCGGCGCGCTCGGGGGCGTCGACCACCTGTCGCCCGGCGACGCCTCGCGCTACTTCGTCACCCGCGGCAACCACGACCGCTTCCACACCGGCGACACGTACGCCTCCTGCGTCGGCTCCGACGCCAAGGACTGCTTCGGCGACGCCTTCGCCGCGTCGTACGAGCCGGGGTCGACGCACTTCAGCGTGACCGTCGGGGACGACCGCGCGCGGTACCGCTTCGTCGGGCTGGACAGCAACGACGCGACCGAGACGGGCGTGCTGCGCCAGGGCGAGCTGGACTACCTCGCCGCGCAGCTCGACCGCGGCGACATGACGATCCCGCTGTTCCACCACCCGGCGTCCGGCACGCTCAACAGCCTGCCGCCGGGCGGTGACCTGCAGCGCGCCGACGCCGAGGCCTTCCGCGCGCTGCTGTCGGGGCGCGACAACGTCGCGGGCGTCTACGCCGGCCACACCCACCGCAACAGCCGCACGACCGCCGCCGAGACGGGCACCGTGCCGTACTTCGAGGGCGGCGCGGTGAAGGAGTACCCCGGCGGCTACACGGTGGTCCGGCTGTTCGAGAGCGGCTACCTCGTCAACTTCTACAAGAGCGCCTCGCCCGAGGCGCGGGCGTGGTCGGAGCGCTCGCGCGGCGAGTACCTCGGGCTCTACCCGTACTACGTGCTCGGCGAGCTGGCCGACCGCAACTGGGGCTACGACGTCGACGCGCGCGTCGTGACGCGCCCGTCGGCGACGCCGCCCGGGGCGGCTCCGGCCGGCGGGTCCGGCAGCGCGCCGGGGCGGACCGGCACGGGCGGCGAGCAGGGCGTCGAGGGCGTGCTCGCCGCGACCGGCGGCTCGGCGGTCGCGGGCGCCGCCGCGCTCGGGCTGCTCGGCGCGGCGGCCTGGGCCTCGCAGGCCGCGCGGGCCTAGTCGTCGAAGACGAGCGGCTCGGTGCGGCGGGGGAGCACGACGAGCGCGAGCACGACCAGCGCGGCCGCGACCGCGATCGCCACGAAGA
>CANKBT010000075.1 GCA_947479995.1 Frankiaceae bacterium
CCCTGCGCGCCGACAGCTCGGCGCGGTGCGGGACCTGCGCGTCTGTGGACGGCCAGGGACGTCTGCCGAACGCGGTGGAGCACTGACCGCGTCGAGCAGACGCCAGGCCGGGCCGGCGCGCAGGCGGCCCGTTGCGTCTGCCCTACGCGGTGAAGCACCGGATGCGTCGAGCAGACGCACGCGCCAGCCGGCGCGCAGGCGGCCCGTTGCGTCTGCCCTACGCGGTGAAGGACCGGACGCGTCCAGCAGACGCAAGCGCCCGCCAGCAGAGCGGCAGGCGAGCGGGAGGTGAGCGCGAGCGAGACCCCCGCTAGTGCGCCGCCACCGGCTGGGCGCCGGGGGCCGGCGCGGCGGGGACGCCGGAGCGCAGGAGCGCGCCGCAGAGCACGGCGCCGAGGGCGAAGATGCCGGCGGCGGCGAGGAAGGCGACCGTGTAGCCGTGCACGGTGGCGACGCCCGGGTCGACGCCCGGGTTGTCGGCGAGGTAGCCGCTGATGGCCGAGGCGACGACCGTCGACAGCAGCGCCGTGCCGACGGCGCCGCCGACCTGCTGCGAGGTGTTGACCATCGCCGAGGCGACGCCGGAGTCCTGCGGCGCGACGCCGGCGGTCGCACCGGCGAAGGACGGCGCGAAGATGAGGCCGAAGCCGACGCCGGTGAGCACGAGCGAGGGCAGCACGTGCAGGGCGTACGAGCTGTCGACCTCGATCTGCGACAGGAGCAGCAGGCTCACGACGTTGAGCGCCATGCCGGTCGGCACGAGCGGCCGCGGGCCGGTGCGCGCGAGCACCTTGGTGTTGACGGTGACCGCCGTGACGACGATCGCGAGGTTCATCGGCATGAACGCCAGCCCGGTCTGGATGGGGCTGAAGCCGAGGGTCTGCTGCAGGTAGAAGGTCAGGAAGATGAAGATCCCGAAGATGCCGGTGCCGGCGATGACGACGGCCAGGTAGGCACCGCCGCGGTTGCGGTCGAGCACGATGCGCATCGGCAGCAGCGGCTGGGCCACGCGGCGCTCGACGAGCACGAAGCCGACGAGCAGCACGGCGGCCGCGGCGAACAGCACGAGCGTCAGCGGGTCGCCCCAGCCGTCGGTCTCGGCGCGCGCGAAGGCGTAGACGAGGCAGAACAGCCCGGACGTCGCGAGCGCGGTGCCGGGCAGGTCGAGCCGCGGGCGGTCGCGGGGCACCGGCGGGTGCAGCAGCCGGGCGCCGGCGACGGCCGCGGGGACGGCGAACAGCAGCCCGACGTAGAGGCACCAGCGCCAGTCGAGCAGCTCGGTGAGCACACCGCCGAGCAGCAGCCCGACGGCGCCGCCGCCGCCCGCGATGGCGCCGAAGATGCCGAACGCCTTGCCGCGCTCCTCCGGGTCGGTGAACGTCGTCGCGAGCAGCGACAGCGCGGCCGGCGCGAGCAGCGCGCCGCTCATGCCCTGCAGCACGCGCGCGACGATGAGCACCTCGAACGTGGGGGCGGCGCCGCCGAGGGCCGACGCCGCGGCGAAGCCCAGCAGGCCGGTGAGGAAGGCGCGCTTGCGCCCGAACAGGTCGGCCAGCTTGCCGCCGAGCAGCAGCAGCGAGCCGAAGGCGAGCGCGTACGACGTGACGACCCACTGGCGGGAGGCGTCGGAGAAGCCGAGGTCGGCCTGGGCGCTCGGCAGCGCGATGTTGACGATCGTCGCGTCGAGCACGACGAGCAGCTGCGCGACGCCGATGACGCCGAGCACCAGCCAGCGCTTCTCGTGGTGCGGGTCGGTGCTCACAGGGCCTCCTCGGCGAGACGAGCGGAGACGCCGTCTCCGGTACTCTCGGGACCGTAGCACCGGGTGGAGACACCGTCTCCGCTTGAGAGAGGACCGTCACGTGACCTCCCCGCAGCGCCGCGACGCGCAGCGCAACCGGGCCGCGCTGCTCGCCTCCGCGCGCGCGCTGTTCGCCGAGCGCGGGCTCGACGTGACGCTCGACGAGGTCGCGCGGCACGCCGGCGTGGGCGTCGGCACGGCGTACCGCAACTTCGCGGGCAAGACCGCGCTCGTCGACGACCTGCTCGTCGAGCGCGTGCAGGCCCTCGTCGACCTCGCCCTGGCGTGCGCCGAGGTCGACGACCCGTGGGAGGGGCTGCGCGGCTACGTCGAGCAGGCCATGGCCCTGCAGGTCGCCGACCGCGGCCTCAAGCAGCTGCTCTACGCGCACGCCGACGCGCACGTGCGCGTCGACGCCGTGCGCGCGCAGCTCGGCCCGGCGGTGGGCGCGCTGGTGCAGCGGGCGCACGACGCCGGCGTGCTGCGCCCGGACGTCGACGTGAGCGACGTGCCGGTCATCAACGTCATGCTCGGCGCGGTCGTCGACCTCACCCGCGACGTCGACCCGCACGCCTACCGGCGCTACCTCGAGCTGGTGCTGGCCGGCCTGCGGGCCGGCGCGGAGCCGCCCGAGCTGCCCCCGCCGCTGCCCCTCGAGGACGTGCAGGGGGCCCTGCGCAGGCGGCACGCGCGCTGACTGGGAGCATGGCGGCATGACCGAGATGCGCACCGAGCACGACAGCATGGGCGAGGTCCTCGTGCCCGCCGACGCCACCTACCGCGCGCAGACGCAGCGCGCCGTGGAGAACTTCCCGATCAGCGGCGCCCGCCTCGAGCGGGCGCACATCGCCGCGCTGGCGCGCATCAAGGCCGCCGCCGCGACCGTCAACGCCCGCCTCGGCGTGCTCGACGACGACGTCGCCGCCGCGATCCGCGACGCCGCCGCGCAGGTGGCCGACGGGGCGTACGACCACGACTTCCCCGTCGACGTCTTCCAGACCGGCAGCGGCACGAGCAGCAACATGAACGCCAACGAGGTGCTCGCGACGCTCGCCACCCGCGCGCTCGGCCGCGACGTGCACCCCAACGACCACGTCAACGCCAGCCAGAGCAGCAACGACGTCTTCCCGACGAGCATCCACATCGCCGCCACCCAGGCCGTCGTCGAGGACCTCGTGCCGGCGCTCGAGCACCTCGCCGCCTCGCTGGAGCGCAAGGCGCAGGAGTTCGCCGAGGTCGTCAAGAGCGGCCGCACGCACCTCATGGACGCCACCCCCGTCACGCTCGGCCAGGAGTTCGGCGGCTACGCCGCCCAGGTCCGGTACGGCGTCGAGCGCCTGCAGTCCTCGCTCGGCCGCCTCGCCGAGCTGCCGCTGGGCGGCACCGCGGTCGGCACCGGCATCAACACCCCGCCCGGCTTCTCGGCCGCCGTCATCGCCGAGCTGCGCGAGACGACCGGCCTGCCGCTCACCGAGGCGCGCGACCACTTCGAGGCGCAGGGCGCCCGCGACGCGCTGGTCGAGACCAGCGGCCAGCTGCGCACCCTGGCCGTCGGCCTGGTCAAGATCTGCAACGACCTGCGGTGGATGGGCTCCGGCCCGCGCTCGGGCCTCGGCGAGATCCGCCTGCCCGACCTGCAGCCGGGCAGCTCGATCATGCCGGGCAAGGTGAACCCCGTGCTCCCGGAGGCCACGCTGCAGGTCTGCGCGCAGGTCATCGGCAACGACGCCGCGATCTCCTTCGCCGGCACGACCGGCAGCTTCGAGCTCAACGTCATGCTGCCGCTCATGGCCGCGAACCTGCTGTCGTCGATCCGGCTGCTCAGCACGTCGACCCGCCTGCTCGCCGACCGCTGCGTCGACGGCGTCGAGGCCGACGTCGAGCGCTGCCGCGAGCTCGCCGAGGGCTCCCCGAGCATCGTCACCCCCCTCAACCGCTACGTCGGCTACGAGGAGGCGGCCAAGATCGCCAAGCAGGCGCTGGCCGAGAAGCGGTCGATCCGCGAGGTGGTGCTCGCCCGCGGCCACGTGCCGGACGCGCTCTCCGAGGAGCAGCTCGACGCCGCCCTCGACGTGCTGGCGATGACCCGGCCGCCGCAGGCCTGACCCGTGCCACGATGCGCGCGTGCTCGACGTCGCGCGCTCCCCGGCCCTGCTGACCGCACTGGTCGACCTCGACCGCGCTGACGGCAAGGCGCTGATCAAGGGCGCGCTCAAGGAGCTGGTCGCGGCCGACGCCTGGCGCGTCGAGCGCCAGCGCGCCGGCGGCTGGTGGCAGCGCTCCACGGGCGGCGAGCAGCCGGTGCTGGTGCGCGGCAGCGGCGCCGTGCCGGCCGCGCGCCTGCACGCGCTCGTGGCCGGGCACGTCGAGGGCGCGCGCGAGCGGCCGGGCGCGCGCGGGCCGGTGCGCCCGCTGCGCGACGTCGCGAAGCACCTCGCGCGCCAGCGCGACGTGCGCCGCACCGCTGTGCGCCTCGCGCTGGAGGACCTCGTCAGCGCGGGCCTGGTGGAGGTGCAGGTGCGCGGCCGCGTGCGCGCCCTGCAGCGCCGCCGCCACGTGCGCACGCCGGCCGGCGAGGCCCTGGTGCCCAAGCGCAACGCCGGCGAGGGCCTGTGGCTCGACGGCGGCGCGCCGGGGTGGGGCGGCGACGACGACCGGCGCCTGGACGGCGACCTCGACGCCTCGTTCGACTCCTCGTTCGACGCGTCGTTCGACAGCGCCTTCGACAGCGGCTTCAGCGACGGCGGCGGCGACGGAGGGGGCGGCGACGGGGGCGGCGACTGACCGCCGCGCCCCGCCCCCCGCGCGTCAGAGCGGCAGGTCCTCGAGCATCTCGGTGACCAGCGCGGCGATCGCCGAGCGCTCGGAGCGCGTGAGCGTCACGTGCGCGAACAGCGGGTGCCCCTTGAGCGCCTCGATGACGGCGGTGACGCCGTCGTGCCGGCCCACGCGGAGGTTGTCGCGCTGCGCGACGTCGTGGGTGAGCACGACGCGCGAGCCCTGGCCGAGGCGCGACAGCACCGTGAGCAGCACGCCGCGCTCCAGCGACTGCGCCTCGTCGACGATGACGAAGGCGTCGTGCAGCGAGCGGCCGCGGATGTGCGTGAGCGGCAGCACCTCGAGCAGGCCGCGCGCCAGCACCTCCTCGACGACCTCGGGGGCGACGAGCGCGCCGAGGGTGTCGAAGACCGCCTGCGCCCAGGGGCCCATCTTCTCGGCGCTGTCGCCCGGCAGGTAGCCGAGGTCCTGGCCGCCGACGGCGTAGAGCGGGCGGAAGACGACCACCTTCTTGTGCGCGCGGCGCTCGAGCACCGACTCGAGGCCGGCGCACAGCGCGAGCGCGCTCTTGCCGGTGCCGGCCCGGCCGCCGAGCGACACGATGCCGACGTCCGGGTCGAGCAGCATCTCCAGCGCGATGCGCTGCTCGGCGCTGCGCCCGTGCACGCCGAAGGCGTCGCGGTCGCCGCGCACCAGGCGCACCGACTTGTCCGGCGCGACCCGGCCGAGCCCCGACCCGCGCTCGGACAGCAGCACCAGGCCGGTGTGCGTCGGCAGCTCGGCCGCCTCCGGCAGGTCGATCGCGCCGTGCTCGTAGAGGGCGTCGAGGTCGCTCGCGGGCACGGTCAGCTCGGCCATGCCGGTGTGGCCGGTCGAGCTGGCGAGCTCGGCGCGGTACTCCTGCGCGGCCAGCCCGATGGCCGCCGCCTTGACCCGCAGCGGGAGGTCCTTGCTCACCAGCACGACGTCGTCGCCGTCGGCCGCGAGGTTGGCCGCGACGGCGAGGATGCGGGCGTCGCCGTCGGTGCCGCGCAGCGCCTGCGGCAGCCCCGAGGAGTCGACGTGGTTGAGCTCGACGCGCACGGTGCCCTCGCCGACCGGCATGGGCTGGTCGAGCCGGCCGTGCACGAGGCGCAGGTCGTCGAGCACGCGCAGGGACTGCCGCGCGAACCAGCCGAGCTCGGGGTGGTCGCGCTTGCCCTCGAGCTCGCCGATGACGACGAGGGGCAGCACGACCTCGTGCTCGTCGAAGCGGGCGAGGGCTCCCGGGTCGGACAGCAGGACCGAGGTGTCGAGCACGTACGTGACCGTCATGGAGCGCTCCCCAGCGGGCGTCAGCAGCGACCGGGACCGGGCCGCGAGGGCCGGGTCCGACCCCTCCTGTGCTGGTGCACCGGCGGCCTCCCGCGCGTCCCGGCGGGTGCCGGTCCGCTGCGGCGACCGTAGGACGCGCCCGACCGCGGGGAGCGGCGACACGCGCGGCGTCGCCGGGAGTTCACCCGGCCGGGGCGGTCAGCTGCCGTAGCGGCGCGAGCGGGCGGCGTACGCGCGCAGCGCGCGCAGCCAGTCGACCCGGCGGAAGTCGGGCCAGTACGCGTCGCAGAAGTAGAACTCGCTGTGGGCGCTCTGCCACAGCAGGAAGCCCGACAGCCGCTGCTCGCCGCTGGTGCGGATGACGAGGTCGGGGTCGGGCTGGCCCTTGGTGTAGAGGTGCTCGGCGATGTGCTCGACGTCGAGGACGTCGGCGACCTCCTCGAGGGTGGCGCCCTTGGCGGCCTCGGCCTGCAGCAGCGAGCGCACGGCGTCGGCGATCTCGCGGCGGCCGCCGTAGCCGATGGCGACGTTGACGTGCACGCCCGGGCGACCGCCGGTCGTCGCGGCCGTCTCCTTGAGGTGCCGCGCGGTCTCGGCGGGCAGCAGGTCGAGCGCGCCGACGACCGCGATGGTCCAGTCGTTGCCGGGCGCCGACAGGTCGGTGACGAGCGACTCGATGATGGCCAGCAGCGGCGCCAGCTCGGCCTCGGGCCGCGTGAGGTTGTCGGTCGACAGCAGCCACAGCGTGACCACCTCGACGCCCGCGTCGTCGCACCAGCCGAGCAGGTCGACGATCTTGTCGGCGCCGCGCTGGTGCCCCGACTCGCTGGTCTGGCCCATCATCCGGGCCCACCGGCGGTTGCCGTCGAGGATGACGCCGACGTGCCGCGGGACGGGCGCGTGCTCGCGCTGCAGCACCGTCGCGAGCCGGCGCTCGTAGACGTCGGTGGCCATCCGGCGCAGCGGGAGGGGCACGAGGGGCACGGGTCGCAGGCTAACCGCTGGCGGCCCGCTCGCCCTCCTGCAGCAGGCGCGCCGCCAGGTCGAGCAGGGCCTGCGGCGCGAGGTCGGCGAGCACCCCCGTGCCGTCCTCCGCCCACGCCTCCAGGCGCACCTGCGCGGCCGCCTCCCAGCGGCCGCCGGACCACGTGCGGCGCACGTCGAGCACCGCCCGCAGGGCCGCCCCGCCGGGCAGGTCGTCGGGGTCGCGGGCGCGCAGGGCGAGCAGCTCGCGGTCGCGCGGGAGGTACGGCGCGAGCGCCGGCCAGTCGCCGCCCGCGGCGCGCACGCCCGCCTCCAGCGCGCTCGTGGTGCCGCGCGCGAGCAGCCCCGTCAGCACGCCGTGGCAGCGCTCCCCCACGACGCCGGCGTCGCGGCCGTCGACCGCGAGGTGCAGCACCAGCTCGTACGGCACGCCGTCGCGCCCGAGCACGGGCACCGGCACCAGGCCGAGCACCCGGCCGTCCCGGCACCGCACGTCCACCACGCCTGTAGTCTGCTCCTCGAAGGGGAGTAGCCCTCTCGGCAGGACGTCGACATCCTGGTGCGCCTCGCACCCGGCACCTGCACCGGCCCGCTCGCGCGGGACGGACGGGCGAGACCTTCGACCACCGCTCCGGCGGGGTCGAAGGCGCACCCCGCCCCTCGGCTCCGGTGGAGCGCAGGAGGGGCGCCGTGCTCGAGCCGCTGGTCGTGCTCGCCGTCTTCGGCGTCGTGCTGCTCGGCGAGCTGCCGGACAAGACCGCCGTCGCGTCGCTGGTGCTCGGCGCCCGCTACCGGCCGCTGCCCGTGCTGCTCGGCGTCTGGGCGGCCTTCGTCGTGCACGTCGTCGTCGCCGTGGCCGTCGGCGGCCTGGTCGCCGCGCTGCCGCGCACGCCGGTCGAGCTGGTGAGCGCCGCGCTGTTCGCCGCCGGCGCCGTGCTGCTGCTGCGCAGCGACCCCGAGGACGCCGCGCGCGCCGGCGAGCAGGAGGCCGCGCACGTGAGCGACCGGCGGGTGACCGCGGGCGCGTTCGGCGTCGTGCTCGTCGCGGAGTTCGGCGACCTGACCCAGATCCTCACCGCGACCCTCGCCGCCCGCTACGACGCCCCGCTGTCGGTCGGCGTCGGCGCCCTGCTGGCGCTGTGGGCGGTGTCCGGCCTGGCCGTGCTGTTCGGCCGCGGGCTGCTGCGCGTCGTGCCGCTGCGGCGCGTGCAGCAGGTCGCCGCGGTCGTGCTGCTCGTGCTGTCCGGGCTGTCGGTGCTCGAGGCGCTGACCTGAGCCTGACGCCTGACCCCGGACGCGCCGACGCCCCGCCGGCCCGGGGGCCGGCGGGGCGTCGTGCGCGTCAGGTACGGGTGCGGCTAGGCCTGCTCGAGGCGGGCGACGAGGTCCTTCTGCTCCCGCACGAGCGCGGCCGGCATGTGGTCGCCGAACTGCGCGAAGTACTCGGGGAGCAGGTCGGCCTCCTGCTTCCAGACGTCGGTGTCGACGCTGAGCAGCAGGTCGAGGTCGCGCTCGTCGATCTCGAGGCCCTCGAGGTCGAGCTCGCTCTTGGCCGGCAGGGTGCCGATGGGCGTCTCGACGCCCTCGGCGCGGCCCTCGAGCCGGTCGACGATCCACTTGAGCACGCGGGCGTTCTCGCCGAACCCGGGCCACAGCCACTTGCCGTCGTCGTCCTTGCGGAACCAGTTGACGGCGTAGATGCGGGGCAGCTTGTCGGCCGTGGTGGCCTCGCCGATCTCGAGCCAGTGGCCGGCGTAGTCGGCCATGTTGTAGCCGCAGAACGGCAGCATCGCGAACGGGTCGCGGCGCAGCTGGCCGATGGCGCCGGCGGCGGCGGCGGTCGTCTCGGAGGAGACCGTCATGCCCTGGAAGACGCCGTGCTGCCAGTCGCGCGACTCGGTGACCAGCGGCACCGCGCTGGCGCGGCGGCCGCCGAACAGGATCGCGCTGATCGGGACGCCCTTCGGGTCCTCCCACTCGGGCGCGATGGTCGGGCACTGCCCGGCCGGGGTGGTGAAGCGGGCGTTGGGGTGCGCGGCCGGCGTGCCCGACTCGGGCGTCCAGTCGTTGCCCTTCCAGTCGGTGAGGTGCGCCGGCGGGGTCTCGGTGAGCCCCTCCCACCACACGTCGCCGTCGTCGGTGAGCGCGACGTTGGTGAAGATCGAGTTGCCGTAGAAGGTGTTGACGGCGTTGGCGTTGGTCTCGACGCCGGTGCCGGGCGCGACGCCGAAGAAGCCGGCCTCGGGGTTGATCGCGTAGAGGCGGCCGTCCTCGCCGAAGCGCATCCAGGCGATGTCGTCGCCGACGGTCTCGACCGTCCAGCCCGGCAGCGTCGGCTGCAGCATGGCCAGGTTGGTCTTGCCGCAGGCGCTGGGGAAGGCGGCGGTGACGTAGCGCGCCTCGCCCTGCGGCGGGGTGAGCTTGAGGACGAGCATGTGCTCGGCCATCCAGCCCTCGTCGCGCGCCATCACGCTGGCGATGCGCAGCGCGAAGCACTTCTTGCCCAGCAGCGCGTTGCCGCCGTAGCCCGAGCCGTAGGACCAGATCTCGCGGGTCTCGGGGTAGTGGACGATGTACTTGGTGTCGTTGCAGGGCCACGGCACGTCGGCCTGGCCGGCCTCGAGCGGCGCGCCGACGGTGTGCACGGCCGGGACGAAGAAGCCGTCGTCGCCGATCTGCTCCAGGGCCGCGGTGCCCATGCGCGTCATGATCCTCATCGACACGACGACGTACGGGCTGTCGGTGATCTCGACGCCGAGCTGGCTGATCTTGCTGCCCAGCGGGCCCATGCAGAACGGGACGACGTACATCGTGCGGCCGCGCATCGAGCCCTCGAACAGCGGGCGGAGCGTCGCGCGCATCTCGTCGGGCGCGGCCCAGTTGTTGGTCGGGCCGGCGTCCTCCTCCTCCTCGGAGCAGATGTACGTGCGGTCCTCGACCCGGGCGACGTCGGTGGGGTCGGACTTGGCGTAGAAGCTGTTCGGGCGCTTGGCCTCGTCGAGCTGCACGAAGGTGCCGGCCTCGACGAGCAGCGAGGTGAGGCGCTGCCACTCCTCCTCGGAGCCGTCGGCCCACTCGACGCGGTCGGGCTGGGTGAGCTCGGCCACCTCGCGGACCCACGCCACCAGCTTCGCGTTCTTGGTCGGGGCGGACTCCAGGCCCGGGATCGCTGAAGTGGTCGTCATGCGCCTCTCCTTCGAGGTGGGTGGCCGGAGGCGCCACCGGGAAGGAGGCGCGCGACGTCACGGCTGTCTCGCGAGGGTACCTGGGAACCGTTTGACTAGCCTTGTGACGTCCTGCATAGGTCCCGCAGGTGAACGCACGGAACCGGAGGTGCGGCAGTGGTGACCGACCAGGTCGAGGAGCGGCTGCACGAGGTCGCGGAGATCGTCAAGCCCCGCCTGCGGGGCGTCCTGCACGAGGCGGCGTTCGCCGTCTCGCTCGTCACCGGCACGGCGCTGGTCATCCTCGCCGAGGGCGCGATGGCGGTCGTCGCCTGCTGCGTCTACGCCGCGTCGGTGTCGCTGCTGTTCGGCACGTCGGCGGCGTACCACCGCGGGTCGTGGTCACCGCGCGGCCGGGCGGTGATGGAGCGCCTCGACCACTCGATGATCTTCGTGCTCATCGCGGGCAGCTACACGCCGTTCTGCCTGGTGGTGCTGCAGGGCACCGCGCGCTGGGTGGTCTTCGGCATCACCTGGGGCGGCGCGATCGCGGGCGTCATCACCCGCAACGCGTTCCGCAAGAAGCCGCGCTGGCTGTTCACGTTCATCTACCTGGCGCTCGGCTGGGTGGCCGTCGGCATCATGCCGGCGCTGCTCGAGGAGGGCGGCGTCGTCGTGCTCGTCATGCTCGTCGCCGGCGGCCTGCTCTACACCGCGGGCGGCATCGTCTACGCCCGCAAGAGGCCCGACCCCTCGCCGGCGTGGTTCGGCTTCCACGAGGTGTTCCACGCGCTGACGCTCGCGGCGTTCGCCTGCCACTACGTGGCGATCAGCTTCGCGGTCTACCGCGCGCCGTAGCGCGCGGGCTGGCGACCCCCCACCTCAGGCGCGCGCCGAGGCGGGCACCCGGAGGTGGAGGGTCGGCCTCCCGCGGTCAGACCGCCGGGCCCTGCTCGCGGACGCGCTGCACGGCCGTCATGGCCTCGCGGAGCTCGGCGAGCCACGCGTCGGCGTGCTGGCCGGTGAGGTGCACGCACCAGGCCAGGGCCTCCGAGCGGGAGCGGGCGACGCCCGCGTCGACGAGGGTGTCGAGCACCTGGCGCTCGGGCTGGCGCAGCCGGGTCATGGCCGGCACGGACGCGGTCGTGAAGTGCTGGAGCGTGCCGCCGGCGCGGGCGCCCCAGGAGATCACGCGGCCGTAGCGGCGCTCGGCCTCGCGGGCGATGGCCATGCGCTGCTCGCGGGTCTCCTCGCGGAAGCGGCTGATCCGGCCCGCCTCCGCCTCGGAGGTCGCGACCTCGTCGTCGGCGGCCGGTGCCTCGAGGGCCACGACGACGACGAGCTCGTCGCGGTCCGCGGTGACCTCCGGCGCGGTGGTCGACCAGCCGTCGGGCAGGCGGCCGGCGAACCAGCCGGCGGCGCCGTC
>CANKBT010000076.1 GCA_947479995.1 Frankiaceae bacterium
ACGACCACCCGCACGACCACGACCACCCGCACGACCACGACCACCCGCACGACCACGACCACCCGCACGACCACGACCACCCGCACGACCACGACCACCCGCACGACCACGACCACCCGCACGACCACGCGCACGACGGCGGGCTGGCCGTGCAGGCGCCGCCCGCCCGCGCCGTCGCGGCGGCCCCCGTCGTCCACAGCCACGGCGGCCGCACCCACGCGCACGCGCCGCTCGACGACCGGCCGCTCGGCTGGCGCTCGCTCGCGGCGATGGGCCTGGCCGGCGGGCTCGTGCCGTCGCCGTCCGCCCTCGTCGTGCTGCTGGGGGCGTCCGCGCTCGGCCGCACGTGGTTCGGCGTCGTGCTCGTCCTCTGCTACGGCGTCGGCATGGCGCTCACCCTGACCGCGGCCGGCCTGCTGCTGCTGCGCACGCAGGCGTTCCTGCTCGAGCGCGGCCTGGCCATCGGCCCCGGCACCCGTCTCGGCCGGGCGCTGCCCGTCGTGACCGCCGCCGTCGTGGTGGTCGTCGGCGTCGTGCTCGTGGTCCGCGGGCTGCTCACCGCCGGCGACCTGTAGGCCCGCCGCCGCCGCGGCGGCGTGGCGGGACCGCGGTGTCCGAGGGCCGTCCTAGCGTCCGGGACATGCTCGCCAGCGCGCCCCGACCCCCCGCTCCCCGGCCCCTCCCGGTGGCGGTGCAGGGCACGTTCGACGAGCTCGGCACCCCGCTGCGCGACCTCACGTTCGTCGTCGTCGACCTCGAGACCACCGGCGGCTCGGCCGCCACCGAGAGCATCACCGAGATCGGCGCGGTCAAGGTGCGCGGCGGGGAGGTGCTCGGCGAGTTCCAGACGCTGGTCAACCCCTCGCAGGCGATCCCGCCGTTCATCGCCGTGCTCACCGGCATCACCGACGCGATGGTCGCGGGCGCCCCCCGGCTCGACCAGGCGCTGCCGGCCTTCCTCGAGTTCAGCCGCGGGGCGGTGCTCGTGGCGCACAACGCGCCCTTCGACCTCGGCTTCCTGCGCGTCGGGTGCGAGCGGCTCGGGCTGGAGTGGCCGGCGCCCGACTCGCTCGACACCGCGCGCCTCGCGCGCCGGATGCTCACCCGCGACGAGGCGCCGAACTGCAAGCTCAGCACGCTCGCGCGGCTGTTCCGCACCCGCACCGAGCCGTGCCACCGCGCCCTGGCCGACGCCCAGGCCACCGTCGACGTGCTGCACGGGCTGCTCGAGCGGGTCGGCGGCCTCGGCGTGCACAGCCTCGAGGAGCTGCGCACCTTCTCGGCGCAGGTCACGCCGGAGCAGCGCCGCAAGCGCCACCTCGCCGACGCGCTGCCCCGCGAGCCGGGCGTCTACCTGTTCCGCGACCGGCAGGGCCGGGTCCTCTACGTCGGCAAGAGCGTCGACCTGCGCAGCCGGGTCCGCACCTACTTCACGGCCTCGGAGATGCGCACCCGCATGGCCGAGATGGTGGCGTGCGCCGAGCGCGTCGACCCGGTCGTCTGCGCGACGCCGCTCGAGGCCGAGGTCCGCGAGCTGCGCCTCATCGCCGAGCACCGCCCGAAGTACAACCGGCGCAGCCGCTTCCCCGAGCGCGCGGTGTGGGTCAAGCTCACCGCCGAGGCCTTCCCCCGGCTGTCGCTCGTGCGCAAGGTCGCCGACGACGAGCGCGCCGGCGCGGCCTACCTCGGCCCGTTCTCCTCGCAGCGCACCGCCGAGCTCGCGATGGCGGCCGTGCACGAGGCCATCCCGCTGCGCCAGTGCACCGCCCGGCTGTCGCCGCGCCGCCCGACGAGCGCCTGCGTGCTCGCCGAGATGGGCCGCTGCGGCGCCCCGTGCCTCGGCGTCGAGGGCGGCGGCGAGGACGTCGGCACCTACGCGCTGCACGCCGAGGCCTTCCGCCGCGCGGTGCTCGCCGACCCGAAGGCCGTCGTCGACCGGCTCACCGGCCGCCTGGCCGCGCTCGCCGGCACCGAGCGCTACGAGGACGCCGCCGCGGCGCGCGACCGGCTCACCGCCTTCGTGCGCACCGCCGCGCGCGGGCAGCGCATGCGGGCGCTCACCCGCGTGCCGCAGCTCGTCGCGGCCCGCCCGACCGCCGACCTCGGCTGGGAGGTCGCCGTCGTCCGCCACGGCCGGCTGGTCGCCGCGGGCACCATCCCGCGCGGCGCGCACCCGGCGCCCTACGTCGACGCGCTCGTCGCCACCGCCGAGACGGTGCTGCCCGGCCCGGGCCCGCTGCCGGCCGCGCACGCCGAGGAGGTCGAGTGCGTGCTGCGCTGGCTGGAGCGCGACGGCACCCGGCTCGTCCGCCTGGAGGGCGAGCTCGCCTCCCCCGCCTTCGGCGCCGGCGGCCAGCGCGCCTGGCTCGAGGTGGTCGAGCAGGGCCGCGCGGCCGCCGCGCCCTTCGCCGACCGGCGCGGCCTGCGCCCGGTCAGCCGCCCGGCGCGTGCGAGCGCCTGAGGGCCGAGGCGTCCGGCCCCGCACGCACGACGAGCGCGGCACCCGCTCGGGGTGCCGCGCTCGTGGTCGTGCGTGTCGTCGGGTCGGGTGTCGGGGGTCAGAGGGTCGGGGCGCCGGCGAGCGGCTTGACGGCGAAGGGGTCGTGCTCGGCGATGAGCCGCTCGATCCGGGCCTCGTCGACGCGCACCCGCACGGTCGAGGCCTCCTGCTGGTCGCGCACGCACTTGGCGAGCGTGAAGGTCGAGGTCACCAGGTAGAGCGAGCCGAGGGCGAGGAAGGCCCGGACCCACGGGTCGACGGGCAGGTAGGCGATCCCGATCCCGACGGCGAGCATCGCGACGCCGAACGAGATCGCGGCCTGCAGGTAGAAGGCGGCGGTGTTCCTGGACAGCTCCGGTGTGGTCATGGGTGCAGTCCAGCGGCTGCCGGGGCGGGGCGCCTGAGTAGAGCTGCGCAGGCCCGGGGAGGATGACGAGGTGATCACCGCCATCGTCATGGTCAAGGCCGCGGTCGACCGGATCCCCGAGGTGGCCGCCGCGCTGGCCGAGCTCGACGGCGTCAGCGAGGTCTACTCGGTCACCGGCGACACCGACCTCATCGCGCTGGTGCGCGTGCGCCGGCACGAGCAGCTGGCCGACGTCATCGCCGGTCGGCTCAACAAGGTCGACGGCGTCCGCGAGACGCAGACCCACATCGCCTTCCAGGCGTACAGCCGGCACGACCTGGAGTCCACCTTCGACCTGGGGGTCGAGCCGTGACCGCGCAGTTCGCCAAGGAGGCCGGCGCCAAGGGCGAGTTCGTCCGGCAGCCCAACCGCTTCACCGAGCGCCTCACGACCCCCGAGGCCGGGCGCTACGTCCTCTACGTCTGCCTCGCGTGCCCCTGGGCGCACCGCTCGGTGATCGTGCGGCGCCTGCTCGGCCTCGAGGACGCGATCGCGCTGCGCGTCGTCGACCCGCTGCGCGACGAGCGCGGCTGGCGCTTCACGCTCGACGAGGGCGGCGTCGACCCGGTGACGGGCGCCCGCTTCGCCATGGAGCTCTACCGCCGCTCGGACCCGGAGTTCGACGGCCGCGCGACCGTGCCGTTCGTCTGGGACACCGCCGAGGAGCGGATCGTCACCAACGACTACCCGCAGATCACCCTCGACCTCGACACCGCCTGGGCCCCGCTCCACCGCGACGGCGCGCCGGACCTCTACCCCGAGCGCCTGCGGGCGGAGATCGACGAGGTGGCCGAGGCCAACTTCCACGCCGTCAACAACGGCGTCTACAAGTGCGGCTTCGCCACGACGCAGGAGGCGTACGAGGAGGCGTTCGACGCGCTGTTCGCCCGCCTCGACGAGCTCGACCGGCTGCTCGCCGGCCAGCGCTACCTCGTCGGCGGCCAGCTCACCGAGGCCGACGTGCGGCTCTACACGACGCTCGTGCGCTTCGACGCGGCATACCACGGCCACTTCAAGTGCAACGAGCGCAAGCTCACCGAGTACGCGCACCTGTGGCCGTACGCCCGCGACCTGTTCCAGACGCCGGGCTTCGGCGACACCACCGACTTCGCGCACATCAAGGCGCACTACTACGCCACGCACGAGCAGATCAACCCGACGCGGATCGTCCCCAAGGGCCCGGACCTCGCCGGCTGGTCGGTGCCGCACGGGCGCGGCTGACGTGCGGCCGCACGACCTCGGGCTCGACGACCCGGTCTGGGAGCGCGCCCTGCCGGTGCTGCAGGAGCTGCGGCCGCACCTCACCGCCGCGCAGCGCCGCGCGGTGCAGGCCGAGGGGGCGCCGCAGGGGCTGCGCTTCACCGCCCTGCTCGACGGCGCGGGTGAAGGCGGGGGCGACGCCGGCGCGGTGCTCGCCGTCGCCGGCTGGCGGCTCATGGCGATGACCACGAGCGGGCGGTCGCTCTACGTCGACGACCTCGTCACGACGGCGACCCGGCGCAGCACCGGCGCCGGGCAGGCGCTGCTCGCCGAGCTGGAGCGGCGCGCCCGCGCGGCCGGCTGCACGCGGCTGGCCCTCGACAGCGGCGTGCACCGCTTCGAGGCCCACCGCTTCTACCTGCGCGAGCGCATGCGCATCGCCGCGCACCACTTCGAGAAGGACCTCTAGGCGCGCAGCGCCTGCGACACCGCCAGCCAGCGCTCGAGCACGTCGGCCGCGCCCCCGCCGTCCAGGGCCGCGGTCGCGCGGTCGAGCCCGCCGCGCAGCCGCTCGACGAGGGGCCCGTCGCCGCCCTCGTGCGCGGCGACCGCCGCGGCGGCGTTGAGGAGCGTGGCGTCGCGCACCGGGCCCTGCTCGCCGTCGAGCAGCCGGCGGGCGACGTCGGCGTTGTGCGCGGCGTCGCCGCCGCGCAGGTCGGCCAGCGTCGCCGGTGCGAGGCCGAGGTCCGACGGGTCGAAGCGCTCCTGCTGCACCGCTCCCCCGTGCACGACCCACACGGTCGACGGGCCGGTGGTGGTCAGCTCGTCGAGGCCGTCCTCGCCGCGGAAGACGAGGGCGTCCGCGCCCCGGGCGGCCAGCACGCCGGCCATCACCGGGGCCAGGCGGGCGTCCGAGACCCCGACCGCCTGGCACGCCGGGCGCGCCGGGTTGGTCAGCGGGCCGAGCACGTTGAAGACGGTGGCGACGCCGAGCTCGCGGCGGGTCGGGCCGGTGTGGCGCATGCCCGGGTGGAAGACGGGCGCGAAGCAGAAGGCGATGCCCGCCTCGGCCAGGCACGGGCCGATCGCCGCGGGCGGCAGGTCGACGACGACGCCGAGGGCCTCGAGCACGTCGGCCGAGCCGGACGTCGAGGACGCCGCCCGGTTGCCGTGCTTGACGACCGGGATGCCCGCGCCGGCGACGACGAGCGCCGCCATGGTGGAGATGTTGACGGTGCCGGAGCGGTCGCCGCCGGTGCCGCAGGTGTCGACGACCCGGCCGGGCACCGCCACCTCGGCGGCCTCGTCGAGCATGACGTCGACGAGCCCCGCGACCTCCTCGGCCGTCTCGCCCTTGGCGCGCAGCGCGACGACGAAGCCGGCGACCTGCGCCGACGTCGCCTCGCCGGTCATCACCTCGCGCATCGCCCAGGCGGCGTCGGCGCGCGTCAGCGCCTCGCCGCGCAGCAGCGCGCTGAGCACGACCGGCCAGCTGCGGTCCGGTGCCGTCACGGGGCGGCCGTCACGGCGCGGGAGCGGGCGGGCTCAGCCGACCGCGCGGCGCACGGGCAGTGCGGCCTCGCGGTGGCGGAGCATGTCGACGACGGCGCCGGTGAGCTCCGGGGCGTCGACGGGCAGGGGGACGACGGCGTCGGCGAGCGACCACTGCGCGAGCCACCGGTCGTCCCGCCGGGCGATGAGCACGAGCGTGGGCGGGCAGTCGCGGATCTCGTCCTTGAGCTGCTTGGACAGCCCGAGGCCGCCGGTCGGCTGCGCCTCGCCGTCGAGCACCATGAGGTCGAGGTCACCGGCGTCCGCCGCGGCCACGACCTTGCCGCCGGTGGCGACCTCGACCCACTCGATGCGGCCCAGGTCGGGCGCCGGGCGGCGGCCGACGGCGGTGCGCACCGACGCGCGGGTGGCGGCGTCGTCGCTGTAGAGCAGCACCCGGTGCACGCGCGGCGCCGGGCCGGCCGCCTCGGCGGCGGACAGGGCTGCCTTCACGGGGTGCTCGGCCATGGGGGCACCCTACTGACGCGGTCCGCCGGGTACTACTCGGGCGCGGCTAGTCCTGCGGCGACGGGTCGGGCCGGCAGACGTCGTAGCCGTGCACGTCGCCGCCGAGGCGCTGGGCGAGCCCGGCCATGCGGCTGCGCTCCTGCGAGGCGGCCATCGGCGTGAGCACCTGCGTGCGCCAGGCGCGGACGTCGTACGGCGGGCCCTCGAGCACGGTGAGGCGGTAGCCGTCCTGGCCGAGCAGCTCGCGGGCGCGCTCGACGGCCGCGTCGTCCGGCAGGCCGGTGAGCAGGTGGCGCACCAGCACCGGCGCGTCGAGGTCGTGGCCGGCCAGCACGGCGCTGTCGGCGACCGCCGGGTCGCGCGCCTCGAGCAGCACGGGCAGCGTGCCGTCGTCCTCGTAGGCGACGACCGGCGCCGCCCGGCGCCGGAACGGCCACCTCACGACCGGCCGGCCGCCGCCTCGAGCCGGTCGAGGCGCCGGTCCTCGCGGGTGGCCTCGCGCTCGGAGGCGCGCATCCACTGGAACAGCATGATGAACAGGAACATCAGCCCGACGACGTCGCCCGAGGACCACAGCAGCCCGCCGCCGACGTCCTGCTGGAACACGGCCTGCTCGACCGGCAGGAACGCCAGGTAGTGGTCGCCGCCGAGCAGGCCGGCGCCGCTGTCGGGCACGCTCATGATCGCCACGCCGAGGAAGGCGTGGAAGGGCAGCGTGGCGGCGGACATGAGCATCCGGCCGCCGTGGCCGACCCGCCCGGGCACCGGGTCGATGCCGAGCAGCGGCCAGAAGAACAGCGCGCCGACCGCCACGAAGTGCAGGTGCAGCAGGTCGTGCAGCAGCCGGCTGTCGAGCGTCGCGTCGTACCAGCCGGAGAAGTAGAGGGCGAACGGGCTGCCGACGAACAGCAGCCACGGGATCGCGGGGAAGGTGACGACCCGGGCGACGCGGCTGTGCAGCACGGCCAGCAGCCGGGCGCGCGGCCCCTTGGGCAGGGTGCGCAGCGCCAGCGTCACCGGCGCGCCGAGGGCCAGGAAGACCGGCGCCACCATCGACAGCAGCATGTGCTGGACCATGTGGACGCCGAACAGCGTCGTGTCGTACGCCCCGAGGCCGCTCATGAGCGCGAAGGCGACGGTGCCGAGCCCGAGCACGGTGAACGACAGCGTGCGCAGCGGCGACCAGGCGTCGCCGCGGCTGCGCAGGCGCAGCACGCCGTAGAGGTAGAGGCCGCCGACGAGGGCGATCGCCAGCAGCGGCAGCGGGTCGACGCGCGAGGCGGTGAGCACGCTCGCGGGGCCGAAGTCCGGCAGCCCGCCGGGCAGCCCGCCGACCTGCGCGAGGGGCGTCTCCACGGCACCAGTCTAGGCGCCGGCACCGACGGCCGCCTGCCCGTGACGCGGGGCTCACGGCGACACGCGCCCCCGCGTGGAAGGGGGCGCTCCGGGCTGGCACTATGGCCGCGTGACCGACGCTCCCGTGCTGGAGAAGGTGCCTGCTCACGGCTCCCTGACGCGACCGAACATGGTCTCGATCGGGACGATCGTGTGGCTCTCCTCCGAGCTGATGTTCTTCGCCGCCCTGTTCGCCATGTACTTCACGATCCGGTCGGTGATCGGCGCGGACAGCTGGCCCACCGAGGGCGTCGAGCTCAACGTGCCGTACGCGACCACCTTCACGGTGATCCTCGTGGCCTCCTCGGTGACCTGCCAGCTCGGCGTCTTCGCCGCCGAGCGCGGCGACGTCTACCGGATGCGCCGCTGGTTCTTCCTCACCCTGGTCATGGGCGCGGTCTTCGTCGCCGGCCAGGCCAACGAGTACCGCGAGCTGGTCCACGAGGGCGTCACCATCGCGTCCGGCTCGTACGGCTCGGTCTTCTACATCACGACCGGCTTCCACGGCCTGCACGTGGTCGGCGGCCTGTTCGCGTTCGTGATCGTGCTGCTGCGCTCGACCGTGGGGCGCTACACGCCGGAGAAGGCGACGAGCGCGATCGTCGTCTCGTACTACTGGCACTTCGTCGACGTCGTCTGGGTCGGCCTCTTCTTCGCGATCTACATCCTCCAGTGAGCAGGAACGCAGCCATGTCCCGCAGCACCGCCCGCCCCCGCCGCAAGCTCAACCAGTACGTCGTCGTCCTCGTCGGGCTGGCGCTGCTGGGCGGGCTCTACACCGCCCTCGCACCGCGCACGACCGCGCAGGAGGAGCCCCAGCAGGGCTCGTCGGACCAGTCGCTGGCCGTCAAGGCGGGCCGCGACCTCTACCTGCAGGGCTGCTCGACCTGCCACGGCCTCAACCTGCAGGGCGGCGCCGGCGGCCCCTCCCTCATCGGCGTCGGCGAGGCCTCGGTCGTCTTCCAGGTCGAGAGCGGCCGCATGCCGCTGGCGAACGGCACCGTCCAGGCGCCCCGCAAGGACCCGAAGTACACGATCGCGCAGGTCGACCAGCTCGCGGCCTACATCCAGGCCAACGGCGGCGGCCCGACCCTGCCCGAGGGCTCGCTGACCGACGGCGACCTGCAGGAGGGCGGCGAGCTGTTCCGCCTCAACTGCGCGAGCTGCCACAACTTCGCCGGCTCCGGCGGCGCGCTGACGTACGGCAAGTACGCGCCCGAGCTCGCGCCGGCCAGCGCCCGCGTCATCTACTCGGCCATGCAGTCCGGCCCGGAGTCGATGCCCCGCTTCGGCGACGGCCAGCTCTCGGTCGAGGAGAAGAAGGCGATCACCTACTACGTCCGCTACATCACCACGGCGACGCAGCCGGGCGGCAACGACCTCGGCAAGTACGGCCCCGTCCCGGAGGGCCTCGTCATGTGGCTCGCCGGCATCGGCGGCCTCGTCGTCATGACCCTCTGGATCGGCAACCGCGCATGAGCACCCCCGACGACCCCACCGCCAACGCCACGCCCACGACGAGCACGGGCGGCCAGCAGCCGACGTCGACGCCGCACGGCGGCCAGACGGCGGCCGAGGCCAGCCCCTCGATCCGCGAGCGCCTGCGCAACCCCGGCGTCCAGTCCTCGGGCGGCGACACCCGCGGCTCGGACCTCACGGCCGGCGACTTCCGCCAGACCGACAGCCGCTCGGAGCTGCACGCCCACGGCCGCGACGAGCGCCAGCTCTCGCAGAGCACGCCGCCGGTCGAGCAGCCCATCGACCGCCAGGTCGACGCCTTCGAGCTGGGCCGCCAGGCCCGCGCCGAGCGCGTCGTCGCGGCGCTGTTCCTGCTGAGCCTGCTCGGCACGATCGGCTTCGTGCTCGTCTACTTCCTCTGGGACTTCGCCTTCGACGACCCGGACCACGTCCTCTACACGCCGCTGCTCGGCATCACCATGGCGCTGGCCCTCACCGGCATCGGCGCCGGTGCGGTCGTCTGGGCCAAGAACCTCATGGACGACGAGGAGACGACGCAGGAGCGCTACCCGTTCGGCTCCTCCCCCGAGGACCGCGCGGCGACCGGCACGGCCCTCAAGGCGGGCCTGGCCGAGACCCAGCTCCCCCGCCGCAAGCTGCTGCGCAACACGCTGCTGCTGTCCGGCGGCGCCCTGGCCGTGCTGCCGGTGCCCTTCCTGTTCGGCCTCGGGCCGTACCAGAACAAGGAGGCCAAGCTCGCGACCACCGGCTGGCAGCCGGGCGTGCGCCTCATCCGCAAGAACGGCAGCCCGGTCAACCGCGACGACCTCACCCTCGGCGCCGTCGAGTCGGTCTTCCCGGACGTCCCGCGCGGCACCAAGCTCGCCGACTCGGCCGCCCTGCTCATCCGCATGCGCCCCGAGGACCTCACCGTCCGCGAGGGCCGCGAGGACTGGTCGCTCGACGGCTACGTCTGCTACTCGGCGATCTGCACGCACCTGGGCTGCCCGGTCAAGCTCTACGAGCAGCAGACGCACAACCTGCTCTGCCCCTGCCACCAGTCGACGTTCTCGGCGGACAACGCCGCCGAGGTCATCTTCGGGCCGGCCGCCCGCCCGCTGCCTCAACTGGCGATCAGCGTGGACGACGAGGGATACTTCATCGCACGGGGTGACTTCAGCGAGCCCGTCGGTCCGAGCTACTGGGAGCGCACGTCATGACAGCAACGGTCGAGCGCGGAGCCGACGTCACCGCGGGCTGGGTCGATGACCGGCTCGGGGCGGCGAAGTACATCCGCAAGAACCTCAACAAGGTCTTCCCGGACCACTGGTCCTTCATGCTGGGCGAGATCTGCCTCTACTCGTTCATCATCCTGCTGCTCTCGGGCACGTACCTGACGTTCTTCTACGACCCGAGCGTCCGCGAGGTCATCTACGAGGGCAGCTACACGCCGCTCAAGGGCCTGCCCATGACGGCGGCGTACGCCTCGACGCTGGACATCAGCTTCGACGTCCGCGGCGGCCTGATCATGCGCCAGATCCACCACTGGGCGGCGCTGCTGTTCGTGGCCTCGATCGTGGTGCACCTGGCCCGCGTGTTCTTCACCGGCGCCTTCCGCAAGCCCCGCGAGATGAACTGGGTCATCGGCGTCGGCCTGCTGGTGCTGGCCATCGTCGAGGGCTTCGCCGGCTACTCGCTCCCGGACGACCTGCTCTCCGGCACGGGCCTGCGCATCGCCTACTCGATCGCCCTGTCGATCCCGGTCATCGGCACCTGGGCGGCGTTCCTGGTCTTCGGCGGCGAGTACCCCGGTGACCAGATCATCGAGCGCCTCTACGCCATCCACATCCTGCTGGTGCCCGGCGTGATCCTCGCGCTGATCACCTTCCACCTGATGATGGTCTGGTACCAGAAGCACACCCAGTTCGACGGGCCCGGCCGGACCGAGACGAACGTCGTCGGCTCCCGCCTGTTCCCCGCCTACGCCGCGAAGGCCGGTGGCTTCTTCTTCCTGGTGTTCGGCGCGGTGGCCCTGCTCTCGGGCCTGGCGCAGATCAACCCGGTGTGGCTGTACGGCCCGTACGAGGCGGCCAACGTCTCGGCCGGCTCGCAGCCCGACTGGTACGTCGGCTTCCTCGACGGCAGCACGCGCCTCATGCCGAACTGGGAGTTCCGCGGCCTGGGCTACACGGTCCCGCTCAACGTGCTCGTCCCGACGGTCGTGCTGCCGGGCATCCTGTTCACGCTGCTGGCCGTCTACCCCTGGCTCGAGGCGCGCTTCACCGTCGACCGGGCGTACCACAACCTGCTCGACCGCCCGCGCGACGTGCCGGTCCGCACCGCCATCGGCGCCATGGCCATCTCGTTCTACCTGGTGCTCATGCTCGCCGGCGGC
>CANKBT010000077.1 GCA_947479995.1 Frankiaceae bacterium
CGGGCGTACGACCTGGTCGCCCGGGGCTTCGGGCCGGGCGCCAACGGGCCGCTGCTCGTGCTCGTCGAGGGGCCGCAGGCGCAGGCGTCGGCCGAGGCCCTCGCCGCCGACCTGGAGGGGCTGCCCGGCGCCGCCGCCGTGGTGCCGCCGCTGCCGTCGCAGGACGGTCGCGCCGCGCTGCTCACGGTCGTGCCGGCCAGCGGCCCCGCCGAGCCGGCGACCGCCGACCTCGTGGAGCGGCTGCGCGACCGGGCGCAGGAGGTCGACGGCGCGCGGATCGCCGTCACCGGCACCAGCGCCGTGAACATCGACATCTCCGCCAAGCTCGCCGGCGCCCTGCCGGTCTACGTCGCGCTCGTCGTCGGGCTCGCGCTCGTGCTGCTGCTGCTGGTGTTCCGCTCGGTGCTGGTGCCCGTGAAGGCCGTGCTCGGCTTCCTGCTCACCCTGGCGGCGACCGGCGGCGCGGTCGTCGCGGTGTTCCAGAAGGGCTGGGGGGCCGGCCTGCTCGGCGTCGAGACGAGCGGGTCGATCATCAGCTTCCTGCCGGTGCTGCTCGTCGGCATCATCTTCGGCCTGGCGATGGACTACCAGGTCTTCCTCGTGACGCGCATGCGCGAGCGCCACGTGCACGGCGCGCCGGCCGCCGAGGCGGTCGAGCGCGGCTTCACCGACAGCGCCCGGGTCGTCGTCGCGGCGGCGGTCATCATGATCGCGGTCTTCTCGGGCTTCGTGCTCAGCCCGGACCCCGTCATCAAGAGCATCGGCTTCGCCCTCGCGCTCGGCGTGGCGCTCGACGCCTTCGTCGTGCGCATGACCGTGGTGCCGGCGGTGCTCGTGCTGCTCGGCGACCGCGCCTGGCGCCTGCCCCGGTGGCTCGACCGGCTCGTGCCGCGCGTCGACGTCGAGGGCGAGGCCGTCGCGCGGACGGCGCCGGAGCCCGACCTCGCGACGGCCCGCGGCTAGGCGGCCGCGCGCTCCTCGGCGCGGGCCGGGCGCACGCGCTGCACCAGCGCGACCGGCACGGCCTTGGCGGTGCGGCGCGACAGGAAGCCGTTGGGCAGCGACAGGCGCACGACCTTGCCCCACGCCGAGGCCAGCTGCTTGGGCATCGAGCCGGTGACGTACGTGAGGCCGTAGCGCGCGAAGACGTCCTGCACCTGCGGCGCGATCTCCTTGTAGCGGTTGCTCGGGAGGTCGGGGAACAGGTGGTGCTCGACCTGGAAGGACAGGTTGCCGGTCATCAGGTGCAGCGCCTCGCCGCCGCTGATGTTGGCGGCGCCGAGCATCTGGCGCAGGTACCACTGGCCGCGGGTCTCGCCCTCGATCGAGGTCTTGGTGAAGGTCTCGACGCCCTCGGGGAAGTGGCCGCACATGATCACCGAGTGCGTCCACAGGTTGCGGACGAGGTTGGCGGTGACGTTGGCGCCGAGGGTCGGCAGCGCCGACGGGCCCGACAGCAGCGGGTGCACGAGGTAGTCGCGCGTCGCCTGCTTCTTGACCTTCTGCAGCACGTTGCGCAGCTGCGCCTGGAAGGCGGCGACGTCGGCCGTGCCGCGCTTCTTGGCCTTGAGGTGCTTGCCGATCTCGAGGTCGTACGCCGCGATGCCGTACTCGAAGACGCACGCGTTGAGCAGGTTCCACAGCGGCTGCGCCAGGTAGAAGGGCATCCAGCGCTGGTCCTCGTCGACGCGCATGATCCCGTAGCCGAGGTCGTTGTCGCGGCCGAGCACGTTCGTGTACGTGTGGTGCAGCTCGTTGTGCGAGTGCTTCCACATGTCGGCCGGCGACGCGTTGTCCCACTCCCAGGTCGTGCTGTGCACCTTGGGGTCGCGCATCCAGTCCCACTGGCCGTGCATGACGTTGTGGCCGATCTCCATGTTCTCGAGGATCTTGGAGATCGACAGGCCGACGGTGCCGGCGACCCACGCCGGCGGGAACAGCGACAGCAGCAGCACGCCCCGGCTGGCCAGCTCGAGCTTGCGCTGCACGTCGATGACCTTGCGGATGTACGCGGCGTCGCGCGCGCCCCGGTCGGCGAGGACGCTGTCGCGGATCGCGTCGAGCTCGCGGCCGAGCGCCTCGACGTCCTCGTCGGACAGGTGGGCGGTCGGGTCGACGGGCTTGTTCTGGATCGCGGTCATCGGGGTCTCCTCGGGGTGGTGCGGGCGAGCGGGGCGGTGCGAGCGGGCGGCGCTAGACGTCGAGGTCGCAGGGGCCGGCGGCGGCGGACACGCAGGTCTGGACGAGCACGCCGTCGCCCTCGGCGGCGGTGGTGAGGTCGCCGTTGCGCAGGTCGCGGACGGCGCCGGAGCGCAGCGGCAGCACGCAGCCGAAGCAGATGCCCATGCGGCAGCCGGACGGCATGAGCACGCCGGCCTCCTCGCCGGCCTGCAGCAGCGGGGTGGCGCCGTCGGCCTCGACCTCGGCGCCGGTCCGCGAGAACGTCACGGTGCCGCCCTCGCCGGCGGCGACGACGAGCGGGCGGAAGCGCTCGGTGTGCAGGCGGCCGGCGAGGCCGCGCGACTCCCAGTGGCCCTCGAGCAGGTCGAGCATGCCGGTGGGGCCGCAGGCCCAGGCCTCGCGCTCGGCGAGGTCGGGCACGAGCGCGTCGAGCTCGGCGGTGCCGAGCATGCCGTCGACGTCGGTGTGCTTCTCGACGAGGCGGATCCGGCCGTCGGCGGCGAGCGCGCGCAGCTCGGCGGCGAAGACGACGTCGTCGGCGGTCGGGGCGGAGTGCACGAGGACGACGTCGTCGAGCTCGTGCAGGGCGCTGCGCAGCATGCCCATGACCGGCGTGATGCCGGAGCCGGCGGTGACGAACAGCGCCTTGGCGGGCCGCGGGGTCGGCAGCACGAAGTCGCCGGCGGCCTGGTCGAGCTGGAGCACCGTGCCGGCCGTCGCCGCGCGCACCAGGTGGTTGCTCACGACGCCGTCCGGGATGGCCTTGACCGTGATGGCGATGAGGCCGTCCGCGCGGTCCGCGGGCGAGGTCAGGGAGTACGTGCGCCACTGCCGCACGCCGTCGACGTCGACGCCGAGGCGGACGTACTGGCCCGGCACGTGGCCGGCCCAGCCGCGGCCGGGCTGCAGCACGAGCGTGGCGGCGTCGCGCGTCTCGGGCTGCACGGCGACGATGCGCGCGCGCAGCGCGGCGCCGGAGCGCAGCGGGTCGACGAGGTCGAGGTAGTCGGCTGGCACCAGCGGGGTCGCGGCGGCCTCGGCCAGCTTCACCAGGCGGTCGCGCAGGCGAGGACGGGCGGAGCGCGTCTGCGGAGGGGTCACCGTGGTCATGCGTCGATCCTGTCTGCTCCGAGGGCTAGGGTCACTGCCCGTGGAGGGTGAGCGCGCGACGGCTTCTTGTTCGCCGGAGACAAGTCGTGGCTGAGGGCGTGACCGCCGCGACACCGACCGGAGGTGTGGCGGGCCGGGCGGTGGGCCTCGGGCTGTCGCCGGAGCTCGTGCTGCTGCTGCGCGAGCAGCTGCCGGGGGTCGCCGAGCGCACGGTGGCGGCGCTCACCGCCGAGGTGGGCGAGTACGCCCGGTCCCTCGACAGCGAGATGCGCACGACCATCGAGAGCGCCGTGCAGGTGGCCCTCGGCGCCTTCCTGCGCCTCGCCGCGCCGGCCCACGTCGCCGGCAGCGACCCCGGCACGCCGATGTCGTCGGCCCTCGAGGGGGCGTACGACCTGGGGCGCGGCGAGGCGCGCAGCGGCCGCACGACCGCGGCGCTGCTGTCGGCCTATCGCGTCGGTGCCCGGGTGTCGTGGCGCGAGTGGGCGGCGACGGCGGTCGCCTGGGGGCTGCCGGCCATGACGGTCGCGCAGTTCGCCGAGCTGGTGTTCGCCTACATCGACGAGCTGTCGGCGGCGAGCGTCGCCGGCCACGCCGACGAGCTGGCGACCTCCGGCCGGGCCCGCGAGCAGTACCGCGAGCGGCTGGGGCAGGCCGTGCTGTCCGGGGCGCCGGCCGACGCGCTGCTCGCGGCCGCCACCCGCGCGGACTGGGAGCCGCCGGCCTGCCTCACCGCGGTGCTCGTGCCGTCGGCGCTGGCCCGCGGCACGGTCGACGCCCTCCCCCGCGACACCCTGCGCGTCTCCGGCGACCTCGCCGGGCCGTCCGGCGCCCCCGACGACACGACCGTGCTGCTCGTGCCCGGGCCCGCTGGCGCGGACGGGCGGGCCGCCGTGCTGCGCGCCCTGCGCGGGCGGGCGGCCGTGGTCGGCCCGGGGCGGCCGTGGGAGCAGGCGGCGTCGTCGTACCGCCGGGCGGTGCGCGCGTGGCAGCAGCACCCGCCGGCGCGCGAGCCCGTCGACACCGAGGCCCACCTGCCCGAGCTGGTGCTCACCGCCGACGGCGAGGCGCTCGCCGACCTGCGAGCCGCGGCGCTCGCACCGCTGGCCGACCTGCGGCCCGCGACGGCCGCGCGGCTCGCCGAGACGCTGCGGTCGTGGCTGCTGCACCAGGGGCGCCGCGAGGAGGTCGCGGCCGACCTGGTCGTGCACCCGCAGACGGTGCGCTACCGCATGGGGCAGCTGCGCGAGCTGTACGGCGACGCGCTCACCGACCCGGAGCAGGTGCTGCGGCTGACCCTGGCGCTCGCCGTGCTCCCGGACAGCGGCGCGGCGGGCGGCTAGAGCGTCGGCGCGGAGGTGGCGTCGGGGCCGGCGGCCTCGGCGCGCGAGCGCTCACCGCGGTCGTCGACCAGCTCGTCCTGCGGCGCCGGGTCGCGCTGCGGCAGCTGGCGCTGGTCGCGGCTGAAGTAGGCGAGCACCGGCAGGTAGGCCAGCACGAGGACGGCGGCGAAGATCAGCCAGTCGTCGATGTCGGTGTTGATCTCGAGCGCGAGCAGCACGGCCAGGACCGCGATCGTCACGACCAGCCACAGCCGCGCCAGGAGTCCGCCGTCCACTGCCCTGCTCCGTCCCTCGGGGCGCTGCGCCCCGCTCGCTCGTGTCGTCCGGTCCGTGCGCGTCCATGGTCCCAGACCCGGACGCGCCGCAGGCCCCGGGGGCGTCCCCGGGGCCTGCGGCGTGCGTGCTGGTGGTGCCTGGTGCTTCGTGCGTGGTCGTGCCGGTGCGTGCGGCGGCGCTAGTAGCGCGGGCCGTCGACGGTGCCGGCGCCGCCCGCGGGCGGGAAGGCGTCGTCGTACGCGGTCGTGCCCGGGACCGACGGGGTGGTCGGCGCGACGGGGTACTCCGGGGCGACGGTGCCGAACTCGCTGCCGCCCTCGCTGCCGCTGGACTGCGCGGTCTCCTGGACCGAGCCCGCGGCGTCCTTGGCCGTCGACTGCACCGAGCCCGCGGCGTCCCTGGCCTGGTCGGCGACCTGCGTGCCGGCCTCCTGCGCGGTGCCCTTGACCTCCTGCACGGCGTCGGTCGCGGTGCTCTTGAGCCCCTCGGCCTTCTCCTGCACGACGGGCGCGAGCTCGCTCTTGACCTCCTGCGCCGCGCTGGTGAGCGCCTGCTTGGCCGGCTCGGCGACGGCGTCCTTGAGCTGGTGCGCCTTCTCCGTCTCGACCTGGGTCTTCGGCAGCAGGCTGCTGGCGAGCCAGCCGATGCCGAAGGCGATGACGCCCGCGGCCAGCGGGTTGCCCGCGGCCTTCTGCTTGGCGGTCTCGGGCGCGCCCTGGACGGCCCCGGCCACCGAGCCGGCGGCGCCGGTCACGCTGTCCTTGGCACTGCCCGCGGCACCCGCGACGCCGTGCGCCGCGCTGCCGGCCGCGCCGGTGACGCTGTCCTTGGCGCTGTGCGCGCCGCCCGCGGCCGAGGAGCCGGCGTCGTGGGCGGAGCCCATGACCTTCTCCTTGACGTTGAGCACGGCGCCCTTGGCCGCCTCGACGCGCCGCTCGGCGACCTTGGACGGGCTCACCTTCTCGGCGAGCACGTCGAGGTCGGCGCCCAGCTCCTGACGCGTCCGGGCGATGTCGGCCCTCAGCTGCTCCGGTTCCTGGCCCACTGGGCGTCCTCCTTGAGTGTGTCGATCGTCTGCTCGGGCTTGGGGTTGATCGTCTTGGCGGTCGCCTTGGCCTTGACGAACAGGACCGCGGCGGCGATGCCGTAGAGCACGGCCACGACGAGCGCGGCCCAGGTGAGGCTGTCGAAGAAGCCGGCGAGCAGGAACATCAGCCACAGCGAGGCGAACAGGGCGAAGAAGTAGCCCGCCGCGCCCGCGCCGCCGAAGGCGCCTGCGGTCTTGCCGGCCTTCTTGGCCTCCTGCTTCATCTCGGCCTTGGCGAGCTCGACCTCCTGGTTGACCAGGGTGCTGAGGTCGGTCACGACCTCCTTGAGCAGCTCGCCGACGCTGTGCTGCGAGACGTCGGTGCTGGTCGCCGGGCCCGGGTGCAGGCGCTGCGAGCCCTCGGCGGGCCCGGTCACCGCCAGCCCGCCGTGTCGCCCGGCAGGGCCTGCGTCGAGAGCGCCGGGTCGGTCGCGGGCAGCGCCACGGTGTCCGGCTCGGCGTAGCCCGAGGGCGTGCCGGTCGGCGTGTAGGCCGTCTCGTTCGACACGGCCGAGTCGTACGACGGCGTGTACGTCGCGGTGCCGGTGGTGCTGGCGGCCGGGACGCCGGCGGTGTAGTCGGTGCCGCCGGTGTAGCCGGTGCCGGTGGTCGCCGGCGCGCCGGGCGTCGCCGTCGGCGCGCTGGGCGTGCCGCTCGACGAGCCGCTCGAGGTGGCCGCGCTGACGACCCGGCCGGCCGCGAGGCCGGCGCCGAGGGCGCCGAGCAGGAACGCGCCCGGGCGGCGGGCCGCGAAGGCGCGGACCTCGGCGAGCAGGTCGCCGGGCTCCTTGCCCTCGAGGGCGTCGGCGAGGGCGTGGCCCTTGCCGGCCGCCTGCGAGGCGACCTCGTGGGCGGTGCCGCCCTCGCCGCTGCTCGCCATGTCCTTGAGCTCGTCGGCCAGGGCGCGGATGCTCTGGCTGAGCTTGCTGGTCGCGCTGCTGGCCTGCGAGCTGACCTGCGTCTTGGCCTCGCCGAGCAGGTCTCGCGCCTGCTGCGCGGCTTCGCCCGCGACCTGCTTGGCCTGGTCGGCCGCGGTGCCGGCCACGTCGGACGCGGCCGACGTCGCCGTGCTCGCGACCTGGGAGGCCTCGTCCTTCGCCGCGGCGGCGGTCTGCCCCGCGGCCTCCTGCGTCGCCCCTGCGACGCGCTGCGGTGTGCTCACTGCGCCTCCTCGCTGTCGAGATGGGAGCCTCGGAGGGCTCCTCGTCTCCACACCGCCTGCCCGAGGTGCCCCGGGCCACGCGCGCAGCGGTCCCCCGACCGGCACGCGCTGCCGTACGGGGGCACACGGGTTTCACCCGCTGCCGGCGGGACGGGCGCGCGGGCTAGAGCGCCTCGAGCTCGGCCCGCTCCTCGTCGCTGAGGAAGTCGGCGAGGTCGAGCGCGCCGTCGCCGTCGGCGGGCGCGACGAGGCACCAGACGACCTTGCCGCCGTCGGCGCCGACGGCCACGCCCCAGTCGCGCGACAGCGTGCCGACGAGGGCCAGGCCGCGCCCGGTGGTGGCCTGCAGGCCGTACCGGTGCTGGTGCAGCGCCCGGGGGCTGCGGTCGCGCACCTCCATGCGCAGCGCGCCGGCGTCCTGGTCGAGCACGACGGTGAACTCGGTCGCCGCGTGCAGCACCGCGTTGGTCGCGAGCTCGGACAGCGCCTGCACGGCGGGCCACTCCACCGACTCCCACGCGGGGTCGCTGCGCGACCACTCCTCGAGGGTCCGCGTGAGGAAGCCGCGCGCAGCGGCCACGCTCGACGTGACCGGCGCGAGCGTCAGCTCCACCGGCGGCATGGGCAGAGCGTACGGATCGTCACGAGCCGGACGGGACCGGCCCCTGGGGCGGGGCAGCGGCGCCCGTCCCGGCGACGACGCGGACCTCGCCGACCGGCGCGCCGCCGCCGAGGACGGGCAGCACCGCGAGGTCGTGCAGGCCCTCGACGTCGTGGCCGAGCGCGGTCAGCGCCGCGACGAGCAGCGGGGTGCGCGCCCGCTCGGCGCCGTCCTCGACCTTGAGCGCGAGGGCGCCGCCGTCGGGCAGCGCGGCGGCGTAGACGCCCTCCGCGCCGTCCTTGGCGAGCAGGCCCGGCACGCGCTCCATGAGCGCGGTGACGTCGCGGCCGGTGCCGCCGACGAGCAGCGGGTGCTCGCGCACCGCGGCGGCCACCCGGTGCTCCGGCGTGCCGTCGGCCGCGGTGACGAGCCGGGCGTACGCGCCGGCGAGGCCGCGCAGGGTGAGCGCGTGCTGCGGGGCGCCGCAGCCGTCGACTACGACGCGGGTCACGGGCTCACCGGCCAGGCGGGCGAGGGTGGCGGTGAGGTGCTGCTGCAGCGGGTGGTCCGGCGCGAGGTAGTCCGGCAGCGACCAGCCGCGGGCCGTGCACGCGCCGAGCATCGCGGCGTGCTTGCCGGAGCAGTTCATCTGCAGGCGGGTCGGCCCGCCGCCGGCGGCGAGCACGGCCTGCTCGGTCGCCCGGTCGAGCGGCAGCGACGGCGGGCAGCCGAGGGCCTGCTCGGGCAGGGCGCCGAGCATCCGGCGCACGACGTCGAGGTGGCGCGGCTCGCCGGAGTGCGAGGCGGACGCGAGCGCGAGCTCCGCGGTGCCGGCGGGCTCCCAGCCCACCTCGAGCAGGCCGACGGCCTGCAGCGGCTTGTTCGACGAGCGCGGCAGCACCGGCGCGTCGACGGCGCCGAGCGCGAGGGCGGTCGAGCCGTCGGCGCGCAGGGCCACGACCGAGGCGGCGTGGCGGCTCTCGACGTGCCCGCCGCGGACGACCTCGACGAGGACCGGCGGCCTCAGGTCGGGGCGTCCGTCGTGCGCTGGTCGGCGAGCAGCGTGGCCACGTCGGCCTCGCCCTCCTTGTAGCGGCGGGTGATCTCAGCGCTGCACGCGTCCATGACGGCCTGCACCTCGCGGCGCTTGCCGGACAGCACCTGCTCCTCGCCGCTCAGGACCTCGAGGGCGCGCTCGAGGTCGTCCTCGGAGCGGGCGGAGACGTCGGACAGGTCGACGTCGGCGACGAGCGCCTCGACGTGGCGGCGGTGGCTGTCGACGCGCGACGGCTCGATCGCGGAGTGGCGGCCGAGCCCGCGGGCGGGGCTGCGCGGCTCGTCGGCGAGGATGCGCGCCAGGTCGGCGACGAGGTCGCCGGTGGCGCCGCGGCGGCGGGCCAGCTCGGCGCGCAGCACGTCGACGCGGCCCTGCACGAGGCGGCGCAGGTAGGACAGGTCGACCTCCTCCTGCTCGGCCTCGGCGCGCTGGGCGCGCACGTCCGCGAGCGGGGCGCTCCGCAGGCCGTCGAGGTAGTCCTCGGCGAGCACGCGGTCGATGCGCCGGTTGCCCGTGGGGGGCGAGGCCTCGGCCGTCACGCGGGGCTCCTCGGGGGTCGGGAGGGTCGGGTCGGACGCCATCGTGACAGATCCGCGGGCGGCGACACGCCGGCTTCCTCCGTACGGCTCAACGTCGGCCTCCGACGTGCCGAAGGCTGGTACGCGGGCAGCGGTGCCCGGACGAGCGGGACGGGGAGTGCAGCGTGCTCAAGGGCGATCTCAGCGTGGCCGGACTGCCGGCCGTGCTCGCCCAGCTGGCCGACGGCGGCGCGAGCGGCTGCCTGCACGTCACCGACCCGGTCGGCGAGCAGGCGCGGGTCTACCTGCGCGGCGGCCGCGTCTACTCCGTCGTCGCCCCCGGCCGCCGGCCGCAGCTCGGCTCGCGACTGGTGAGCAACGGCGCCCTCGGCCCCGAGGCGCTCGCCGAGGCGCTCGAGGCGCAGCGCACCGAGCTGCAGGGCTGGCGGCTCGGCGAGCTGCTCGTGCACCTGGGCTACGTCGACCAGCCGGTCGTCGAGGCGTTCGTGCAGGAGCAGGTGCGCGAGTCGATGGCCGAGCTGCTGCTGTGGCCCGAGGGCACGTGGCGCTTCCGCGTCAACGAGCGCACCCGCGAGGACGTCGCCAAGCCGGTCGCCGTCGCCGAGCTGCTGTCGGCCGTCGAGCAGCGCCGCGCCGAGTGGGACGACCTCGTCAAGACGGTCTCCGGCGCCGACGCCGTCCCCATCCTGTCGGCCGGTGGCAGCGCCTCCGACGAGATGGCCATCGACCCCGACGCCTGGTCGCTGCTGTGCAAGGTCGACGGCGTGCGCACGCTCGCCGAGCTGGCGCGCGACTGCGGCTTCACGCTGTTCGAGGCCGGCAAGGTCGTGCACGCCCTCGTCACCGCCGGGCTCGTCGACGTCGAGGACGAGTCGCCCGAGGAGCTGGTCACCGCGTCCTCGGCCCCCAGCACCGCGGACGCCACCTCGCGCCTGCTCGACGCCTTCGCCCCGTCGGCCCCCGCGGCCGCGCCCGCGCCCGAGGTGGCCGAGGTGGTCAGCGCCGCCCTCATCGGCGAGGCGCTCGCCGCGCCCGGCCCCGACGTCGACGAGGTCGAGGGCTCGATCAACCGCGTCTCGGCCGCGCTGTCGGCCCTGCTCGGCCCGGCGCGCTCCGGCGAGGACGTCTTCGAGGTGCCGGTGCGCACCGCGCCGGCGCCGCGCGTCGACCCCGAGGCCGAGGCGCGCGCCGCCAAGAAGGCCGAGAAGGCCGCGCGCGACGCTGCCCGCCGCGAGCGCGACGCCGCCGAGCTCGCCGCCGCCCAGGCCGAGCTCGAGGCCGCCCGCACCGCGGCTGCCGCGGAGGCCGTGCTCGCGCACGCGTCCGAGCACCAGGCCGTCGTCGTCGACCTCGAGGCGCGCCGCGAGGAGGCCCGGCTCGCCGAGGAGGCCGAGGCGCGCGCGGCGCAGGAGGCCGAAGAGGCGCGGGCCGCCGAGGAGGCCGAGGCCGCGCGCGTCGCCGAGGAGCAGCGGCTGGCCGAGGAGGCCGAGGCCGCTCGCCTCGCTGAGAAGGCCGAGGCCGCTCGCCTCGCGGAGGAGGCCCGGCTCGCGGAGGAGCAGCGCCTCGCGGACGAGGCCGAGGCCGCCCGCGTCGCCGAAGAGCAGCGCCAGGCTGAGGAGGCCCGACTCGCCGAGGAGGCCCTGCTCGCGGAGGAGGCCCGACTCGCCGAGGAGGCCCGACTCGCGGACGAGGCCGAGGCCGCTCGCGTCGCCGAGGAGGCCCGGCTCGCTGAGGAGGCCCGACTCGCGGACGAGGCCGAGGCCGCCCGCGTCGCCGAGGAGGCCCGCCTCGCCGAAGAGGCCCGACTCGCCGAAGAGGCCCGACTCGCCGAAGAGGCCCGGCTCGCCGAGGAGGCGCGACTCGCTGAAGAGGCCCGGCTCGCTGAAGAGGCCCGGCTCGCTGAAGAGGCCGAGGCCGCTCGCGTCGCCGAGGAGGCC
>CANKBT010000078.1 GCA_947479995.1 Frankiaceae bacterium
AGCGCCCCGGTCGCGCCGGCGCCGCCCGCGCCCGCCGCGCCGGCACCGCGCGAGAGCACCGGCACCTTCGCCGGCACCGGCGGCACCCTGGCGGTCCGCTGCACCGGCGCGACGGCGGCGGTCGTCTACGCGCGCCCCGCGCAGGGCTACCGCCTCGACGCCTCGGGCGCGAGCGGCAGCACGGCCGAGGCGCGCTTCGAGGGCGACGACGTCCGCACCCGGCTGCGGGTCTCCTGCGCGTCCGGCGACCCGGTCCTCGTCGAGCGCCGCGACGACCCGCGCAGCGGCGGCGGGGGCGACGGGGACTGAGACGCACGACGCCCCCGCCGGGTCTGCGGCGGGGGCGTCGTCGTCACGGGCGGGGGCCGTGCCCCCTCGGCGTCAGGCCGGGGCGGGGCCGTCCTGCTCGCGCAGGTGCTCGGCGACCTTGGCCGCGACCGCACCGGCGCCGACGACGGCCGCACCGGCCGCCGCCACCGTGCCCGCGCCGCCCGTGGCGGCCAGGGCGCTCGAGCCGGCGGCGACCTCGACCGGGGCCGAGACGTCGGAGGCGCTCACGGCGCCGCCGCCCGCACCGGGCGCGAGCCCGGCGACGTCGACCCCGCCGGCCGCCTGGATCTTGGCGGCCGCGCTCTTGATGGCCTGGCGCACGCGGAAGTACGTGCCGCAGCGGCAGACGTTCTCGATGGCGTCGATCTCGGCGTCCGTCGGGTTCGACGTGCGGCGCAGCAGGTCGACGGCCGACATGATCTGGCCGGGCTGGCAGTAGCCGCACTGCGGCACGTCCTGCTCGAGCCAGGCCTCCTGCACCGGGTGCAGCACGTCGCCGTCGGCGAGGCCCTCGATGGTCGTGATGTCGCGGCCCTGCAGGTCGGACGTGTTGGTGGCGCAGGGGTTGAAGGCCTTGCCGTCGACCAGGCTCGTGCACGCCTTGCAGACGTTGATGCCGCAGCCGTACTTGGGGCCGGTGACCCCGAGCTTGTCGCGCAGGGTCCAGAGCGCGGCGAGGTCGGCGGGCGCGTCGACCTGGACCCGCTCGCCGTTCAGGCGGAAGGAGTACTTGGGCACGGTTCGTACCTCCTACTTCGGGAGCGGGACGCGGACGTTGGTGGACCCGGCGCCCTTGGGCAGCGGGGTGAAGTCGACCGGGAAGACGATCGGGAAGCTCGACACGGCGCGCCCGGTGGCCGCCTCGTACGCCGACGCGATCGCGCCGACGGCCGCCGGCACGCCCAGCTCGCCGGCGCCACCGGGCTCGGCGCCCTCGGTCGCCGGGAAGATGAAGGTGCGCACGTCGGTCGGGGTGTCGGCCTGCCGCGGGAAGTGGAACTGCGAGTAGCTGCCCTCGAGGAACAGCCCGTCCTGCAGGTGCAGGCCGGCGCGCAGCGTCGTGGCGATGGCGTCGGTGAGACCGCCCTGCAGCTGCGCCTCGAGCCCGCGCGGGTTGATCGGCAGGCCGTAGTCGGCGGCGATGGTGGCCCGGGTGACGCGCGGGTCCTGCGGGTCGCGGGCGTCCATCTCGACGACGATCGCGGTGACCGACTTGTACTCCTCGTGGAAGGCGATGCCCTGCGCGAAGCCGCGCGGCATGCGCTTGCCCCACTCGCCCTCGGTGATGACCTTCTGCAGCACGGCGCGCTGGCGGGCGTTCGACAGGAACTCCAGGCGGAACGCCGCCGGGTCCTTGCCCATCGCCCGGGCCAGGCGGGTCACCATGATCTCCTCGGCGCCGCGCGTGTTGGCCGAGTAGACCGAGCGCCACGAGCCGGTGTTGAACGGCTGGCTGCTCTCGTTGAGCAGCTGCGTCGTCAGGCCGAACTGGTACGGCGACTTGATGGTCGTGAGGAAGACCGTCTGGGCGAAGCTGGCGTTGCCGCCGGCCGAGAACGGGATGGCGGTCGGCGGGTTGATCTGCGACCCGACGGCCGTGAGGATCTCGCCGAGGCCGTGGCGGAAGTCGGTCTCGACGCTCGCCACCCGCTGCTCGAAGCTCACGACGTCCTTGCCGACGTAGGCGAAGCGCAGGCGGTGGTTGCTGGCGGCGCGGGCGCGGCCGTGGCGCATGTCGTCGACGCGCGGCCAGAGCAGCTTGACCGGCATGCCGACCGCCTGGCTGATGCGCGCGGCCTCCAGCGCCGAGTCGAAGAACAGGCGGCGGCCGAACGAGCCGCCGCCCTGCACGCAGTGCACGGTGACGGCGCTCTGCGGCAGGCCGAGCACCGCGGCGATGGTCTGCTGCGCGACGACCGGGGTCTTCAGGCCGGCCCAGACCTCGGCGGAGTCGCCGCGGACGTCGGCGACGGCGGTGTTGGTCTCCAGCGGCGCGTGGCTGGCGAAGGCGAAGTCGAACTCGCCGTCGAGCGTCTTCAGGCCGAGGCCGAGCGGCAGCGACGGGATGCCGAGCGCCGACAGGCTGGGCACCGTGAGCGGCAGCTGCGCCGCGCGCAGGGCCGCCTTGACGGCCGCGTCGTCGGTGGTCGTGACCGGCCCGCGGTTCCAGGTGACGTCGAGCGCCTCCTTGGCGTTGATCGCCTCGCCGAAGGTCTCGGCGACGACCGCGATGCCCTGCTCGACGGAGTCGGTGCCCTTGAAGGCGTTGCGGCCGATCTCGATGACCTCGACGGCGAGCACGCCGGGCATCGCCCGGACGGCGTCGAGGTTGCGGATCGTCTGCACCGAGCCGCGCAGCGTGTCGGGGCGGCGGACGACGGCCGGCTTGGCGCCCGGCACGACGTCGAGGTCGAGGGTGTACTTCTGCTGCCCCGTGACGATCGCGCGGGCGTCGAGGCGGTTGGTCGGCGTGCCGACGATCTTGCCCGCGGCGGGCGAGGCCGCGCCCGCGGACCGGTCGAGCGAGGGCTGCGCAGCGGCGGCGGCGAGCTCGCCGTAGCCGAGGGCGCTGCCGCCGGGGGCGCTGACGGCGCCGCCGGAGAGCACGAGGTCGGAGGCCGGCAGGCCGAGGCGCTGCGCCGCGGCGGCCAGGAAGCTGCCGCGCATGGCGGCGCAGGCCGCGAGCAGCGGCTTGTAGACCGCGCGGATGGTGTTGGAGCCGCCGGTGAGCTGGCCGGTGAGCAGCTCGGGCCGGGCGTCGGCCAGCGTGACCTGCACCTTCTCGATCGGCATCGCCAGCTCGTCCGCGATGATCATCGCGGTGGCGGTGAGGATGCCCTGGCCGACCTCCTCGCGCGGCAGCGCGCAGGAGACGGTGCCGTCCTCGCCGGCGACGAGCTGGATGAGCAGGCCCTCGGTGGGCTTGGCCGCCAGGATGAGGATGTCGCCGAGGTCCATGAAGTCGGCGGGCTCGGGCGAGCCGGGGATCGCGGCCTGGGCCGGGCCCATGCCGGACGTGACGGCGATGGCGACCGTCGGTCCGGCCACCAGGTAGGTGAGGAACCGGCGTCGGTCGACGGCGTGGCCCAGCAGGGCGTCGGCCGGACCGGCGCCGGGGACGGGCGTGGTGCTCGCGCTCACGGGACCTCCTGCATGCGTCGGGAACCGTCTCCCAGGGCGTTCGCACTGACAGGCAGCGCGGTTCTGTCAACGGTTCACCTGACGTTAACGGGCGTTCCGGACCCTGACCACCCGTGGCGCACGTCACGGGGCAGGTGCACAACGCTGCTCCGGACGCGCAGTGCGGGGGCCCTGCACGGGTTGCCCGGGCCGTCCCCGGGCAGGCGCGCGGCATGGACCACGACGCGCGCACCGGCGCCGGCCTCCCCGGCGACCCGGGCGACGGCGGCGCGTACGACGTGGTGGTGGTCGGCGGCGGGCCCGCCGGGCTGTCCGCCGCCCTCGTGCTGGCCCGGGCCCGGCGCTCGGTGCTCGTCGTCGACAGCGGCCAGCCCCGCAACGCCCCGGCGGCCCACGCCCACGGCTACCTCACGCGCGACGGCGTGCCGCCCGGCGAGCTGCTGGCCCTCGGCCGGCAGGAGGTCGAGGACTACGGCGCCCGCGTGGTGCCCGGGCGTGCGACCGCGCTGCGGCCGGGCGGCGCGGGCTTCGCGCTGGCCCTCGACGACGGCACGTCGCTGCACGCCCGGGCGGTCGTCGTCGCCACCGGGCTGCGCGACCGGCTGCCCGAGCTGCCGGGCGTCGCGGAGCGCTGGGGCACCGACGTCCTGCACTGCCCGTACTGCCACGGCCACGAGGTCAGCGGCCAGCGGATCGCCGTGCTCGGCGAGGAGCCGCACGCGGCCGAGGAGGCGCTGCTCGTGCGGCAGTGGTCCGACGACGTCGTGCTTCTGCTCGCCGAGGGCGTGGAGGTCGAGCGCCTGCACCTCGACCGGCTGGCCGCCCGCGGCGTCGAGGTGGTGCGCGGCGACGCCGCCTCGCTGCGGCTGGACGGCGACGCGCTCGCCGCCGTCGTGCTCGCCGACGGCGCCGAGGTGGCCTGCCGGGCGCTCGTCGTCGCCCCGCGCCTGCACGGCGCCGACGACCTGCTGCGCCAGGCCGGCGCCGCCACCGAGACGAGCGGCTTCGGCGACTTCGTGGTCACCGAGCCGAGCGGCCTGACCTCGGTGCCCGGCCTGTACGCCACGGGCAACGTCGCCAGCCCGGCCGAGCTGGTCGTCGACGCCGTGGCCGCCGGCTCGCGCACCGCCATCGCGGTCAACTTCGCGCTCGCCGTCGACGACGCCGACCAGGCGCTCGCGGCCCAGCGGGGCTGACCGCGGGCCGCCTCAGCGCTGCGGCGGCCGCCAGACCACGAGGGCGCCCTGGCGCACCGGCACGAGGTCGCGCCGGGTGCTCGCGACCGCGGTGCGGTGGGCGTCGGCGAGGGCCTGCCGGGCGGCGTCGCGCTCCTCGGCCAGCTCGGCGACGCGCGCCTGCAGCGCCTCGACCTGGTGCTCGAGCTCGATGACGCGCTTGATGCCGGCGAGGTTGACGCCCTCCTCCTGCGACAGCCGCTGCACCGAGCGCAGCAGGGCGACGTCGCGGGCCGAGTAGCGGCGCCCGCCGCCGACCGACCGGCCGGGCGTGACGAGGCCGAGCCGGTCGTACTGCCGGAGCGTCTGCGGGTGCATGCCGGCCAGCTCGGCCGCCACGGAGATGACGAAGACCGGGGTGTCGTCGTCGATCACGGCGCCTCCTCGCTCACGGCGCCTCCAGCGCCTTCGCGAAGGCCTCGAGGTGCTGGCGGGCCTCGTCGGACAGCGCGGTCGGCACCTGCACCTCGACCGTGGCCAGCAGGTCGGCCTTGGGGCCGGTGCGGCCCTTGACGCGCAGGGTCTTGCCGCTCGGGGTGCCGGCCGGGATGCGCAGGGTCACGCCCGCGCCGTCCGGGGTGGGCACGCGCACCTGCGCGCCGAGCGCCGCCTGCGGGAAGGTGACCGGCACCGTCACGGCGACGTCCTTGCCGCTGCGGGTGAACGGCGCGGACGGCGTCACCCGCACCCGGACGAGCAGGTCGCCGGGCGGGCCGCCGCGCTCGCCGGGGCCGCCCTTGCCCGCGACGCGCACCCGCTGGCCGTCCTCGACCCCGGCGGGCACCCGCACGGTGAGGGTGCGCTCCTGCCGGGTCTCGCCGGCGCCGCTGCACGTGCCGCACGGCGTGTCGACGACCTGGCCGGTGCCGCGGCAGGCGGCGCACGGCTCGGCGAAGGCGAACGCGCCCTGGTTGCGCTGGGTCACGCCCGCGCCGCCGCAGACGCCGCAGGCCCGCGGGGCCGTGCCCGGGGCCGCGCCGCTGCCGCGGCAGGTCGGGCAGGCGGCCGTCGTGGTGAGCCGCAGCGGCACCTCGGCGCCGTGCAGGGCGTCGAGCAGGCTGAGCGTGACCGCCGCCTCGACGTCCTCGCCGCGGGCCGGCCGGGCGGCGGTGCGGCCGCGGGGACCGCCCCGGCCGCCGAACAGCCCGTCGAAGACGCTGCCGCCCGGGGCCCCGCCGCCGCCGGCCCGCGAGAACAGGTCGCCGAGGTCGAACGGCATGCCGCCGCCGGCGCCGGGCCGGGGCCCGGCGCCGAACAGCGCCCGCTGCTCGTCGTACTCCCGGCGCTTGGCCTCGTCGGACAGCACGTCGTAGGCCTCGGAGACCTCCTTGAACCGCTCCTCGCCGCCCGGGTTGGTGTCGGGGTGCAGATCGCGCGCGAGCTTGCGGTAGGCCTTCTTCACGTCCGCCGGGGAGGCGTCCTTGGCCACGCCGAGGGCCTTGTAGTAGTCCTTCTCGACCGCGTCGCGCGCTGCCACTACCCCTCCTGCTGCGTGCTCTGCTTCCCCGCCCCGGGCCCCGGCGCCTCGCCCGTGCCCTCGGCGGCCGGCGCCTCGCGCGTGCCCTCGGCGACGCTCACCTGCGCGGGCCGGAGCACGCGCGGGCCGAGCCGGAAGCCCGGCCGGAACACCGCCGCGCAGGTCGGCACGCCCGAGGACGGGTCGGGCTCGGCCTGCATGACGGCCTCGTGGACGTTCGGGTCGAACGGCTCGCCCGGGGCGCCGTAGCGCTCGAGCCCGAGCTTGGCGGTGACCGCCTCCAGCGCCTCGCCGACGCCCTTGAAGCCGCCGGTCAGGTCGCCGTGCTGGCGGGCCCGGTCGACGTCGTCGAGCAGCGGCAGCAGCTCGGCCAGCACGCCGGCGGTCGCCATCTCGACGACCGCCACCCGGTCGCGCTCGACGCGCCGCCGGTAGTTGGCGTACTCCGCCTGCACGCGCTGCAGGGTGTCCGTCAGCTCCGCGACCCGCTCGTCGCCGGCCGCGGGGGCCGGCGGCTCGGCCGCCGGCGCCCCGCCCGCCGCCTGCTCGGGCCGCACCTCGCCCGTCTGCGGGTCGAGGCGCCGCTTGTCGCGGACCACCACCCGCTCCGGGTCGAACTCGGTGTCGGGGCCCTCACCGGGCTGGCTGCTCACTTGGTGTCGTCCTCCTCCACGACCTCCGCGTCGACCACGCCGTCGTCGGCGCCGCCGTCCGCGCCGGTCGCCCCGGCGGTCGCGTCCTCGGCCTGCGCGCTGTAGAGCGCGCCGCCGAGGGCCTGGAGCTTGGCGGACAGGTCGGTCGCGGCCGTCTTGACGGCCTCGGTGTCGCTGCCGCCCAGCGCGCTGCGCAGGTCGGTGAGCGACGCCTCGGCGTCGGCCTTGCCGTCGGCCGGGAGCTTGTCGCCGTTCTCGCCGAGGAACTTCTCGGCCTGGAAGACGAGGGCGTCCGCGGAGTTGCGGGTCTCGGCCTCCTCCTTGCGCTTGGCGTCCTCGGCGGCGTACTCCTCGGCCTCGCGCATCATGCGCTCGACCTCGTCCTTCGGCAGCGCCGAGCCGCCGGAGATGGTCATCGACTGCTCCTTGCCGGTGCCCTGGTCCTTGGCGGACACGTGCACGATGCCGTTGGCGTCGATGTCGAAGGTGACCTCGATCTGCGGCACGCCCTGGGGCGCCGGCGGCAGGCCGGTCAGCTCGAACATGCCGAGCTTCTTGTTGTACTGCGCCATCTCGCGCTCGCCCTGGAAGACCTGGATCTGCACCGAGGGCTGGTTGGCGTCGGCGGTCGTGAAGACCTCCGAGCGCTTGGTCGGGATCGTGGTGTTGCGCTCGATGAGCTTGGTCATGATCCCGCCCTTGGTCTCGATGCCGAGGGACAGCGGCGTGACGTCGAGCAGCAGGACGTCCTTGACCTCGCCCTTGAGCACGCCGGCCTGCAGCGCGGCGCCGACGGCGACGACCTCGTCCGGGTTGACGCCCTTGTTGGGCTCCTTGCCGCCGGTGAGCTCGCGCACCAGGTCGCTCACGGCCGGCATGCGGGTCGAGCCGCCGACGAGCACGACGTGGTCGATGTCCTTGACGCCGACGCCGGCGTCCTTGACCGCCTGCTGGAACGGCTTCTTGGTGCGGTCGAGCAGGTCCTGCGTGAGGCGCTGGAACTCCGCCCGCGTGATGGTCACGTCGAGGTGCAGCGGGCCCTCGGCGCTGGCCGTGATGTACGGCAGGTTGACCGTCGTCGACTGCGAGGCCGACAGCTCGATCTTGGCCTTCTCGGCCGCCTCGCGCAGGCGCTGCATGGCCATCTTGTCCTTGGACAGGTCCTGGCCGTTGTTGCTCAGCGCGAACTGCTTCACGAGGTGCTGCACGAGCCGCTCGTCCCAGTCGTCGCCGCCGAGCTTGTTGTCGCCCGCGGTCGCCTTGACCTCGATGACGCCGTCGCCGATCTCGAGCAGCGAGACGTCGAAGGTGCCGCCGCCGAGGTCGAAGACGAGGATCGTCTGCTCGGTGTCGCCCTTGTCGAGGCCGTACGCGAGCGCGGCCGCGGTCGGCTCGTTGACGATGCGCAGCACGTTGAGGCCCGCGACCTCGCCGGCCTCCTTGGTGGCCTGGCGCTCGGCGTCGGAGAAGTAGGCCGGCACGGTGATGACCGCGTCGGTGACGGTGTCGCCCAGGTAGCTCTCGGCGTCGCGCTTGAGCTTCTGCAGCACGAACGCGCTGATCTGCTGGGGGGTGAAGTCCTTGCCGTCGAGCGACTGCTTCCAGTCGGTGCCCATGTGGCGCTTGACCGACCGGATGGTGCGCTCGACGTTGGTGACGGCCTGGCGCTTGGCGACCTCGCCGACCAGCACCTCGCCGTTCTTGGCGAACGCGACGATCGACGGGGTGGTGCGGGCGCCCTCGGCGTTCGCGATGACCGCGGGCTCGCCGCCCTCGAGGACGGCGACGCAGGAGTTGGTGGTGCCGAGGTCGATACCGACTGCTCGAGCCACAGGAGGGGTCCTTCCAGGAGAACGGGGTTGAGCGGGTGCCGCTCATGCTAGTGCCACCGGGTGCAACGCACCGACCGGCCTGAGCCTTCCCCGCTCAACCCTCCTGCGCCGGCCGTCGTCAGGCCGACGCAGCCCCCTGCCTCAGCGCAGCGCCCGGACCGCCGCCTCCGCCGCGCGCAGCGCGCCCGGCAGGTCACCCGCGGCCAGCAGCGCGTCGCTGCGCAGCAGCCCGGCCCGCGCCCCCGCCAGCGCGCCGGCCGAGGCGCTGGCGGCGTCGACCGCGGTCTGCGCCACCGCCCGCGCCACCAGCGACGCGTCCTCCAGCGCCCCCTGCAGCTCCGGGAAGCGCGTGGCGATGCGGGAGACCTCCCTCGGCTGGGTGGCCGTCACCAGGTCGGCCAGCGCCGCGGCCCGGTCGCCACGGTCGAGGTCGGCGACCGCGCCGCCCGGCCCGGCGACGAGCCGGCGGGCCCGGTCGAGCGCGTCGCGCTCGGCCTTCTGCAGGCCCGGCCGGGCGCGCGACTGCGCCAGGGCGGCGTCGATGCGCCGCAGCACGTCCTGCGGCGCGACGACCGGCACGGCGAGCTCGCCGACGGCGGTCAGGCCGTCGTCGTCGCGCAGCTCGACCTGCGCCGTCCGCGTGCCGGGCGCGGCGTAGGCGTGGACCGCCCGCCGCTCGCCGGTGGCGTCGTCGACCGCCGTCGAGGTGCCGTCGCCCCAGCGCACGACCGCGGACAGGGCGTCGCGCGCCGAGGGGTCGCTGCCCACGAGGCCCAGCGCCACGGCGCCGCCCGCCGCGGCGGGGCGGTCGGCGGTGACCGGCCGCCCGAGGGCGTCGACCAGCCCGGCCAGGCGCAGTTGCGGGGCGAGGTCGCGCACGACGGTGCTCGCGGTCGCGGCGCTCGCGGCGAGGCCGTCCTCGTCGACGGCCGTGACCGTCACCCGGAGGGCGTCCTGGGGCGTCGCCGACGGGTCGTCGTCGGGGAAGGCGTGCCCGACCTCGAGCACGCGCTGCCCGGGGCCGTACGGCACGCGGGTGTCGGGCGTCCCGTCGCCCCAGGCGACGGTGACCGCGCCGCCGTCGGCCCCGGGGTCGACGACGTCGACGCGCAGCACCGTGGCCCTCGCCTCGTCGACCGCCTCCGGCAGCGTCGCCGTCAGCGCCGGCGCGACCCGCTGCACGACGGCCGTCAGCGCGCTCGACGCGCCGACCAGGCCGTCGTCGGAGCCCGGGCGCAGCGCCACGGCGTAGGTGCCGTCGTCGGCGTAGGCGTGGGTCGCGTCGACCCGCAGGTCCTCGCCGTAGGCCACCTCCTCGACGGTGCCGTCGCCCCAGTCGACGGTGACCGCGCCGGCGTCGCCGAGGCCGTCGGCGACCAGGCCCGACAGCTGCACCGGCTCACCTTCGCGCGCCTCGCCGAGCACGAGGCCCGCGGCGCTCGGGGCGTCCTCGCCGAGGTAGAGGTAGGCCTGCTCCGGCCGGCCGCTCAGCAGCCCGTCGGACGACACGGCCGTGACGGACACGACGTAGACGCCGTCGCCCGGGTAGCGGTGCGTCAGCCGGAGCTCGTTCTCGCCGCGCAGGCCGCGGCGGACGTCCAGCGGCGAGCCGTCGCCGTAGTCGACGACCACGTCGAAGAGGTCCTCGGCGTCGCCGTCGGACACGCGGGTGAGGAACTCGACCGGCACCGCCTCGGGCTGGGTGCCCTGCGGCAGGCGCAGCGTCTGCACGCCCGGTGACTGCTCCTGCACCACCACGTCCGGGAGCACGCGCTCGCTGAGCACGACGCCGCCGACCCGGTAGGACACCGTCACGTCGTAGGTGCCGCCGCGCAGCTGGCGGCTGGCCTGCAGCGGCTGCGGCGTGCCGTCCACGTCCTGGACGCTCTGCGCGCCGTCGCCCCAGTCGACGACGACCTGCCCGGGCGCGCCGCCCTGGAACGCGATGCCGAGGGCGCTGACGGAGTCCTCGCGCAGGCCGACGTCGCCGCGGAAGAAGTCGACCTCGCCGAGCCCCGCCGGGGCCACGGGGACGTCGACCACGAGCCGGCGCTCGGTGACAGGGCGCAGGTCGAGCGGGCCGGCCGGCGTCACGCCGTCGACCGCGCGCAGCGCGACGGCGTAGCGACCCGGCAGGGCGTAGCGGTGGGCGAGCGCGAGCGCACCGCTGCCGGCCGGGCGCACCGAGGCCTCGGGCGCCGACCCGTCGCCCCAGTCGACCGTGAGGTGCACGGGGCCGCCGTTCGGGTCGGCCAGGCTCCCGCTCACCCAGGTCTCCTGCAGGGCGGGCGCGGGCTGCACCGAGGCGGTGAGCGCCGGCGGGCGGTCGACGACCGTCCCGCGCAGCGAGGCCGGGGCGACGCGCGGGTCGCGCGCGCCGTCGCCGTTCAGCACGCGGGCGGTGACGAGGTCGGTGGGCAGGAGCTCGCCGGTGGCCGTGCGCAGGACGCGCGACGACGACCAGGCGCGCACGACCGGTCCGGGCGGCAGGGC